>CAYLJL010000083.1:0-7026 GCA_964384005.1 uncultured Lachnospiraceae bacterium
AAATTTTCTCCTCTGATGGGCAAAGCCCATCTTGCGGACTGCCGTAAGCGACGCCAATTCAGACAGGTCTGTTATATCATTTTCTGATATAACCTGATATTTTATCCGCCCCGCCTTTAATTTCAATAAGTTCCTTAATGGTAACAAACCGATAACCTTTTTCGGCAAGTTCCGGTACGGCCCTTTCAACGGCGTCAACAGTAGCGTCATATAAATCATGCATAAGAATAATATCGCCGTCTTCGGCATTTTCAATAATTCTTTTATAAATATCCTCCGTGTCTCTTGTTTTCCAGTCATAAGTATCAAGGGCCCAGTTAAACCAATCAATTTTAGAAGCTTCTTTAATTTCGTGGTTTAAAGCGCCGTAAGGCGGACGTCCGACTCTTGTATAATCGCCTGTCACCTCAAAAACAATATTTGATGTTTTATTAATTTCAGTTTTCGCCTCCTCTAAGGTAAGCTTTGTAAGCATACTATGGGAATAGGAATGATTTCCTATCTGACAGCCCAAATCATACTCTCTTTTAACAATATCTCTGTTTTTCTCGACTCTGCTTCCCACAACGAAGAAAGTCGCCTTTGCGTCATATTTCTCAAGAATGTCAAGTAATTTTTCCGTTGTTTCTCCATTAGGCCCGTCGTCAAAGGTAAAAGCGATAACGGGAGCGTTTGCATCAACTTCCTTTATTGTTTCTTCGCTTTCGGAATTTTCAGCCTGAAAGGATTTAACAGAATCTATCGCGTTCATTATGTAAAGAAGGGACTCGCTGAATTTATTATCAGCATTATTGTCCTCATTATTGTCCTCATTATTGTCCTCATTAAGAAGCGTGATAACAGCATAATTTAAAATATCCCCGCGAACATACCGCATAACAGAAGAATAGGGAATAGTTATCTCTTTCGTATATATTTTTAATTTAAACTCTCCGTCGACAATTTTAAAATCATGGCAAAGCTCGCTGCTGTCAAGCTTTTTTTGTATAGCCTGTGTAAAATTTTCCTTTCCGTAAGATGAAATAAAAGTTTGTCTGACTTTTTCTCTTATAGAATTTATGTACTCGTCCTCAAAAACAAGCCCCGCCGAATTAAAACTCCCTGTGTTTAAAATATCAATAATCTCCTGCTGATTTTTATTTATGTATATTTTATCATTTTCGCTTGAATTATAAGAAACATCAAAATCAATAATCTGACTTAAACTTTCAATATTCATAAAATACTCATCGTCAATATTATAAACCGTACACTTAAAATTTTTATTCCCAACCTTAAAATCCATAATATTTTCATCATATCCGACCGTATTTTCATCAATCTCCAAAAGCTTCGTTTCTCCTGAGTATTTTCGTCCCTTTTCAATAATAAATTTATCTCCGCCGGCTTTAAAATCGAACTCTTTCGACGAATCGCTTAAAATAACAGCCATATCTTTAATAGCTATACATATTTTTCCGTCAATATCAAAAAGTGAAAGAGAGCCGTTTTTTTCTCCATAAAGCACGCCGGAAGAAATCTTCTCCGCTGACTTGGCAAAAGCGATAAAACAGCACGCCAGGACAAACATTATTGTAACTGTGGCAAATATCATTCTCCTAAGCATTTTTCTCACTCCTTCTCAAAAAACGCTTTATAGTCAATCAACTTGAAAAACGGACAAATCAGGCGGCTAAAAATTAGTTTCGCTTTTGTTAGCGTCAATAGGCATAAGCTGTCGACATAGTACAACTTCCGCCGCCCTGCGAAAATAATTTTTTCTCGTCTCCTTTTGTCACTTTTCAAGTTGATTGACTATATCTTCCATAAAAAATTTTATTCATTAAACAAAAATTTATTATAAACGGCGTAAACAATGACGCCTGCGTATATCGGATATATAGTCAATCAACTTAAAAATAAACAAGTTCGGCGGTCAGAAATCCTTTTTGCTTATGTTTAGTCAGCGCAGGCTTTCGGCTGCGCTCTCCTTCCGCCGCCCTGCAAAAATAATTTTTAGCCTGCCTCATTTTGCTCATTTTCAAGTTGATTGACTATATCTATTATATTATACACCCCAAAAGGTATTATGTACAGTAAAATTCAAAATTAAACCACAGTAAATATATGTAAAATAAGCCAAAAATTCACATTTGATATTTGCCACAGCACTTACGGAATGAATGAAGAAAAGAAAAAACATTTTATTCAATAGACTTCTTTCGAAACAATGAAATAAAATCAATCCAATAAAATCAATCCAATAAAAAAATATTTTTTCTTTACATAGCGGAATTGCTGTAAGAAAACGCCACGCAAACGGCAATAAAAAATTATTTTTATTACATTTCGCGCGGTATTTTCTTGTAATTTTTATTTATCCGATAATTTTTCAAAATTTTCCGCCTCATCATCAATATCAGACTCATCAATCCCGTCAATCACAGGAAGCCCGTCAAGATTTGAAAACCCAAAATATTTCAGGAATTCATCTGTAGTACCAAAAAGTATAGGTTTTCCCGGAGCGTCGAGCCTGCCTTTTTCTGAAACAAGATTATATTCCACAAGCTTATTTACCGCCCTGTCGGAATTTACGCCCCTTATTTCCTCAATATTTCCTCTTGTAACAGGTTGTTTATAAGCGATAATAGCGAGGGTTTCCAGAATAGATGGAGTAAGCTGTTTTTTTCTCGGGGCGTCATAAATACTTTTAACATTTTTAAAATACTCAATATTTGTACACATCTGGAAAGAGTCGCCCGCCTCGATAATAGAAATTCCTCTGCCTTCGGATTTATATTTTTCAATAAGACCTCTTGTAATATCTACGGCCTCAGAAATATCAATATCGGCCGCCAAAGAAATATCTTTAAAAGAAACAGCCTCTCCCGCGGCGAATAAAACTGCTTCAATAATAGCCTCTTTTTCGTCTATTTTCATAAAAAAACATCCTTCCGCGACACTTTTCCCGTCATAATGCGGAAATAAAAATATCGTCAAATTATTATATTGTTTTACAAAAACCTTTTTTATTTTGATAAGTTCCAGAACCGCGAGAAAAGTAACAACAACCTCCGGTTTCGAGACATTTTTTTTAAAAGCCTCGGAAAACTTAATTTCTTTTTTTAAAAACAATAAATCGGAGATATACTGAATTTTATCCTCAACAGTAAACAAATCCCTGTTGACAGAATTAAAACCCCCTCTGATTTTATCTCTTTTTACGTCCTGCCTTTTAAGTACGTCACGAAAAGCCTCATAGAGCATAGCGAGGTCAACGCCGTCAAGAATTTCTGAGATTTCCGGAGGGCTTGCTTCTCTTGCCTTTAAAATTATATCCGTATCAGGTTTTTTAAAAATATATACTTCGGCGGATTTTTGAGTTTCATAAAAAAACTCCGCCGCTTTTTTCGCCTTTTTGTATTCGATAAGTCTTCTTACAAGTTCCTCTCTCGGGTCTGTTTCGTCCTCGTCGTCTTTCGGCGCTGATTTCGGCAAAAGCATATTTGATTTGATTTCAATAAGAGTTGCCGCCATTACAAGGAATTCGCTCATATTTTCCATATCTCTTTTCGAGAAATCAGAAATATAAGCCATATACTGTTCTGTAAGTTCTTTTATAGGAATATCATAAATATCAATTTTATTTTTCTCAATCAGATGTAAAAGCAGCTCCATAGGGCCTTCAAAAGCTTCAAGCTTAAATTCAATATTCATATTGATACCTCAGTTTATTTTTTCTGTAATCAGCTTTCAAATTTACTCAAAATAATGCCATAAGCAAATAATTATATGAATTTATAATACCCTCTATAACAGGATTTATGATGCTTCCGACAAATCCGAAAAGCATAAGCATAACTAAAATAATCTGAAAAATCTTTTCATAATGGGTCATCTTCAAAGCGTTGTTTGGGGTCATAAAAGCCGTCATAATTCTGTTTCCGCACAAAGGGGATACCGGTATAATATTAAAAACCGCAAGGCTCAGATTATACTGAATAAGAAAAGAAATAAAGCTTTTTATATAGAACAGAACGTCGTAATTTAAGACTCCTTTTAAAGAAATACCAACGAACCCGCTAAGCAGAGCAAAAATTAAAGAAAACACTATATCTGCCAGAATAGGAGCCGTATAAGTCATAATAGTACCGGCTCTGCGGTCTTTATAATATACGCCTGATGTTCTTACGGGTTTTCCCCAGCCGAATCCAAGAAACAGCATAAAAATAAATCCGATGGGTTCAAAATGTTTGAAGGGATTTAAAGTAAGTCTTCCATCGTTTTTGGGGGCGGAATCACCCAGAACGACAGAAGTCAGAGCTTTTGTAAACTCGTGAATTGTAATCGCGACCAGAATCGCGGGAATACGCAACACATAGGTAATAATAACGTCAAAATTCATGGTTATCCCCCTAATCAAATTTGTGTAAAACAACTTTATTTTCCGAAAAACTTTTAAAAACGTCGATTGCCCTTTGATTTGAGGAACCTCTGAACATAATGTCATACGATTTAAGTTCCTCAACAAAAGGCCCGTCAATAAGAATATCCGTATACTTCAGAAGCTCATAATTTTTCTTCTTATTCTCCATAAGTTTTTCCCAGGTAAAACCTGTATATGTAATTACATTAAACCCCGATGACTTTATGTCTTTTGCGATAAGGAAAAGAGGTTCAGTCTGCAAAAAAGGCTCTCCTCCGGAAAAAGTAATCCCGTCAAGCAGCGGGTTTGAATAAAACTCCGAAAGTATATAATCCGTGTCTACGATTTTTCCGCCATAAAGCTTGTGTGTATCGGGATTGTGGCACCCCTTGCAGTTATGAACGCACCCCTGAACAAAAACGGTAAACCTCAGCCCCGGACCGTCGACAATAGAATCATTAACAATATCCGCGATTCTCAAATTCATTATAAAACCCTCTTAAAAAATTTTTCAACATCATGTTTTGTCAATTTAACAATAGTAGGCCGCCCGTGAGGGCAGTTAAATGGATTTTCAAGGGAAACTATTTTTTCAATAAGCGTTTTCGCTTCGGCATAATCAAGCCTGTTGTTTCCCTTTACCGCCGCCTTGCAGGCCATCGTGGCGACAGCGTCTGTTTTTGTGTCATAAACGTTCTCAATAGTCTTTTCACCGAGCGTATCAATTATATCTTTAAAAAAAGCCGCATCTTCAGGATTTTTAAAAATATACGGAACACCTCTGACAGCATAAGTATTCCTTCCGAATTCTTCAATTTCAAAACCAAAATCCTCAATAAGCTTTTTATTATCATTGAAAACGGCGACCTCTCTTTCTGTCAGATTAACAGCGACAGGCTGTACAAGTCTTTGACTCAAAACGGCGTTATTTCTGAATTTTTCCATAAGTTCCTCATAAATTAAACGTTCATGGGCAGCGTGCTGGTCAATCATATAAACGCAGTCGCCCTGTTCAATAAGCCAGTAAGTTTTGAAAATCTGCCCCGCGATTCTGTAATTGTTAAAAAAACTTTTTCGTTTTTCTTTTTTCTTCTCATGAACGCTGTTAAGTTCAAGATTTTCCGATATATTATAATTTTCCTCAGGCTTTTTCGTTTTTTCCTCATTTATGTCACATTCGCCCACCAGTATAACGCCGCCTGTATTCACCCTGGTATAATCTATTAAATTATTTTTTTCGCTTCCATTTATATTATTATACTCAGAATTATTGCCATTATCTGATTTTTTTAAACTTTTGTCCTCAATTATAAGAAGTTCGCTTTTAATTTCCTCGGCTATTTTTAAACGGTCTTCCGGAAATACCGCTTTATCTTTCCGCGCATTACAATCATTTTTTACATTTACGCCCTTTGTGGTTTTATCTTCCGTTTCCAGTAGTATTTCCGTCAACCCCTCTGAAATATTTTCCTCCTCCGGAAAATTTTTTTCTTAAACCTTGATAACCGGTATAAGAATTTCTTTTTTGAGCGCCTCATAAACCGTGTCATAGATAAACTCATAAATAAAATTCTCATCGGAGAATCTCGCCTCAAGCTTGGTAGGGTGAACGTTTATATCGACTGTATTTGACGGAACGGTCATATTAAGTATAAATACAGGAAACCGTCCTCCCATAAGCCTGCCCTTATAAGCGTCCTCAACGGCGTCGGAAACAATTTTGCTTTTAATAAATCTGCCGTTTATAAAGAAGTTCTCATAGGTTCTGTTAGCCCTTGAAATTTCCGGCAGACCTATAAGCCCCGATACTTTATATTTGTTTTTTTCCGTTGAGATATAAACAGTTTTATTGGATATTTCTTTGCCGTATACGTTAAAAGCGCACGTTTTGATATCGTTGTTTCCCGACGTCTGAATAACGACCGATTTGTTGTTTATATACTTAAACGATATATTTGGATGCCCCAGCGCGATTTTATCAATAACATCATTAACATATCCGCCCTCGGCAGCGGATTTTTTCAAAAATTTTCTTCTTGCGGGGGTATTGTAAAAAAGATTTTTCATGGTAATCTCCGTACCGACAGGGGCGCCGACTTCCGACTTGCTTATAACCTCTCCCCCTGAAATTTCCATTTTTGTACCGACCTTCTCGTCTTTTGTTCTTGTAATAATTTCCATCTGTGAAACGGAAGAAATACTTGACAAAGCTTCTCCCCTGAAACCAAGAGTCAGAATATCATAAAGGTCCTCAAAATTTGTTATCTTGCTTGTGGCATGACGCATAAAAGCCGTTTTCACCTGATTTTCGGGAATCCCTTTTCCATTGTCCGTAATTTTTATAAAATCTATTCCCCCGCCTGAAATTTCAATAATAATTTTTGTGGCGCCGGCGTCGATAGAATTCTCAACAAGTTCTTTAACAACCGACGACGGGCGCTCGACAACCTCACCCGCGGCAATTTTATTAATAAGATTGTTGTCAAGGATATGTATTTCACTCATAAAAATCACCTCATAAAACGATATAGCCGGCTTTATACAGTCAATCAACTTGAAAATGGAAAAAAGGAGGCGAGGCAAAAATTATTTTCACAAGGCGAAGGAAGGCAGGCGCAGTC
>CAYLJL010000084.1:0-4586 GCA_964384005.1 uncultured Lachnospiraceae bacterium
GCTTGATCTCCACTGTAAGTCCGACTGTGACTGTCTTACGGGCGCGCTGCTGAAGTCCGATTTGGGAAAACAGTACGCCGAGGTCTTGAGCAGGGGCAGTACACAGGCGTTGGTGCTGATAAATATCAACCGTTTCAGACTTATCAACAGCCAATTCGGTCATGAATTCGGAGATGTGGTTCTGAGAAGATTTGTGGCGATTCTTTGGGAAAATCAAAAGGGCAAATGCATCGTGGGCAGAGCTGATGACGATAAGTTTATAGTGGGCATGCTTCTGGTGGACGAAAAGGATCACCCGGAAAGCCAGATAGCAAAGCTCCTGCCTGTTTTCTCGGAGCCGCTGAAAATAAACAATAAAACCGTAAACATCACCTTCAGCGCGTCCGGCTCAATACCGTCGAGCGAAACAAGCTTCGAGGAAGCCTATGAACAGGCGGAAAAAGCTCTTGAGGTGTGTAAATCGGTAAATCGGTTGTACAACAATTCTTTTATGATGTACGATTCGGAAACGGAAAAACAGTTTGAACAGCTTTCACACGATGAAAGCGCGCAGGACGATCAGCAGGACAGTCAGTAAGCCGCATATTAAAATTAAGCAACCGGATATGGAGAATTTGGCTATGGCAGATGAATTTAACGGAATTACATTAAACGGCAAGGTAAGCGTTTTTGTGGATGAATACTTCATGTGGGCAAAGGTGCTTGTTACCAGAGCCCAGAACGGCGGACACGACGTTACCAAGGAAGATGTTATAAAAGAGCTGGGCAAGAGCGGCGTTGTCAAATGCATCAACCAAAAGGCGATCGACAACTACTTAGCTAATATCCCCGATAACAAAAGCATTGTGGTAGCCGAGGCTATTCCCGCGCAGGACGGCGAAAACGGACAGGTGTTTTACAACTACGAGCCAAAAAACGAATTTAAGCCTACAATTGACGAGGAGACGGGAATAGTTAACTTTAAGGAGCTGGGAAGAATACGCAACATAAAAAAGGGCACTCTTCTCGCTACCATAAAGTACCCTACCGCGGGCACGCCGGGTCTCGATATTAGAGGCGCGGAAATTCAGCCTATACCGGGAACTCCCCCCGTTTTTTCCATAGGTCCCGGCACTATCCTCAGCAACGACCAGACCAAGATATTTGCCGCCGATGACGGAAACCTCCGCTGGGATAAGGACAGATTCGTGGTGGACACCGTCGTTACCATTGCGGGACACGTTGACGCGTCCGTGGGAAATATCGACTTTGTGGGCGACGTTATGATAAAGGGCGGAATTTTCGAGGGCTACCGTGTAAGGGGTAAAAGAGTGACGGTAAAAGAAAACGTTACCAACGCGGTCATAGAGGCTTCTCAGGCCATCGATATAAAAAGCGGCGCGGTGCATGCGCAGTTAAACTGCGAGGGAGATATAGTAATGTCCTTTGCGGAAAACTGCACCATTTACTGTAAGGGCCAGCTGCACTCCAAGTCTCTTGTAAACTGCAACGTA
Organism: uncultured Lachnospiraceae bacterium; assembly: GCA_964384005.1. GTDB lineage: Bacteria > Bacillota > Clostridia > Lachnospirales > CAG-274 > MGBC114079. Next base: position 1,494 of record CAYLJL010000084.1, read on the forward strand.
CAAAGCGAGGGCGAGATAATAGTACAGGGCGGAAAGGGCGTTATCGTAGGCGGCGAATGTATTTCCTACGAAAATATAACGGCAAATCAGGTAGGCTCGGACAGCTACGCCAAAACGATTATAAATCTGGGAAATACCGCCGTGCTTTTAAAAAGCCACCATGAGCTTTTGGATAATTTTAAAATACTTACCGAAAATTACAAGAAGCTTAAAAATCTGTACGAAAAATTAAACCAGTTAAGACAGGTGCAGGAGCTTACCGTTCAGCAGGAGCAGGCGAGAAAACAGGCGTTTCTCTTTATTATGAATGAGCGCAACACCCTTGCGGAAATGACCGCCAAGATAGATGAAAACGAGCGCGTGATCGCAAAAAGCCGTCAGCTTCAGCTGATAGTAAAGACAAAGTGCTTCCCCGGCGTTTCCCTTAAGCTTTACAACTCCATCTTCGACAACAATGTAGAAAGCCAGGGAGTGGTATTTTATCTCGATTCGGACAACGAGATAAAATTCAGATCGGGAAGATAATTAATACTAATCCCTTTTAAACCGTGGGTATTACGTCAGTTTAAAAAGAGATCGGTATAACGCAAAGATGAAACGATCTGCCCTATATTTGGGCGGGTCGTTTTATGTTAAATTTTAACGAAAATTTTTTACGTTTTTGCCTAAAATTAAAATTTGATTTTTTCACTTATACTAATATCCATTTAAACACAAGATAAAATCAAAGTTTAAATGGATATTACACCCAAAGCACTATTATCCAATTAAAACCATTTTTTCAAGTTTTTAATTGGATAATAGTATTAATTACGACAAATTTGTATAAGCATTATTTTTTTTCAAAAAATATTCTAAGGCTGATAAGCGTTTTTTGTATTTTTGCCTGTCAGCCGTACACCATATTTTGACATTTTCGCAATGATTTGGTTAAAATGGCAGGTTTCACCAAATGTAAACGTTTAAGATTATGCAAAGTGCCGATTGTAATTTAGGTTGTTATCTAATATAATTAAGGTACAAAAAATTTAACCGGAGGAAAACCAACAATGAATATTAAAAAGCTTATCGCAGGCTCTGTTGCCTCTGTAATGGCAGTAACAAGCCTTGCGGCATTTGCAAGCGCAGATGCAAATTTCCCTTATACAGCTACCTTGGGCTTCGCTGACGGAAGCTGGGCAGCTCAGGACTGGGAATCCACAATTGAGATCACAGGTGACGGCACCTACACCCTCAAAGCTAACTGCTTGTGGACAGATGAAGATACCGGTGATGAAGTACCCGCTGAAATCAACGGTGCTACGGTATTTGTAGTTGATATCGCAGAGCTTGGCGCAGACCTTGGTTTGTCAAGCGAGGCAGAAGACATGTGGGGCATGGATCAGGTATCCTTCAGCGATGTTAAGGTTACCGTTGACGGCAAGGACATTGCTCTTGATTCGTCCAAGCTTCTTTGGGGCGACATCGAAGGCAAGGGCAACCTTCGTCTTGAGATCTTCAACGCATATGGCAGCACCACTACCGACCAGGCTTATGATGCGTCCGTATCTCCTATTAACCCCGCTGATATCAGTGCTGCTACCGAGCTTTCCGTAACCTTCACTCTCAACACAGGTTCTGCTTCTGCTGCTCCCGCTGAGACCGAAGCTGCTGCTACCGATGCTGCTGCTCCCGCAGGCGACGCTAATGCTCCCGCAACCGCTGATAAGAACAATGCCGATACAGGCGTTGAGGGCGTAGCTGCTATCGCAGGTATCGCTATCGTAGCTGCAGGCGCTGTTATAGTTTCCAAGAAGAGAAAGTAAGATTCTTTAAAGGAATTTTAAAAATAACCTCCCGAGTTGGGAGGTTATTTTTTTGACCTATTTATAAAGATACAATGATATAATTATTGTAATTCCAAATGCGGATAAAAGTATTTCATGGCCTTTTTGTAATCCCCAAAATCGGAACAATTGAGCCAAACGCCTTCAAGGCCGTCATTTGAGGATATATGCAGCATAAAATAAGTCCCGTCATCGGAGATATATACAGAAGAGGTTGTCAGTCTCTGTGAGTTACGGGTAAAATTTGCTGCAATTCCCGGCCCGTCATAATGAACGGAAACCGAAGACACCCGGTATTGCGTTTCCCCGATTTCCGCACATCCTTCCACATATTTCGTAAATAGACCCTTTGTGATTTCAAGTTTCAGATCGACATCTATATACTTATCGCTCAATTCGCTGAAATCGGTGTCGTCAGAGTGTTCCAAGCTTATGTTTTTAAGACTGTAGCAGCGTATGGTGTCGGTAACTTCGGTTTTTATCGGGAATATGCATACTGCCAGTATTACTAAAGCAATAATTACGGCAAATACGGATATTACTATGACCTTTTTCATGGGGTGTTTTCCTTCTTTAGAACAAATCATACGGTGTTGGCGAGAATTTTATACAAGGTTAAATAATAAGATTTGATCTTTACAGAAATTGGAAGCAGAAACAGAATTGGTTTTTGAGAGCCGTTTTGTAAAAATCAACGGATATTTCATTTATATATTAACATAATTTTAAAAATATGTCAATCATTGCGCTTATTTTTACGGCTCAATAAAATACAAGATGAATAAAATCTAACAAATCACCTGCCGAGAATTTTTATAGTTTCATAATATGTAATTCAAAAAAATTTGTGTAACGCTTTTTCAATTAACAAACAAAGACCCATCCGTCAATCTCCAGCCCGTCCCGCCTTTTCTCATTTTCATTGCTTCAAACCTATATGTTATATCCGAGTTGTCGATTTCCGAGCTTTCGTTTATATCAGGCAGCGCAGCTATTATTGACGCTTCGCTGTCGGTTACGTCGTAGATCAGAACGAACCTGTTTTTCCATGCTTCACCGTAAAAACACGGAATATTATCCGACGCGTGACCTTTAACGCTTAATACGCCGTTTTCGTCTTTCAGATAGCCCTCGAAAACATCACAGAAGCCGTTAAATCCTATCCTGCCCTCAAAAATCGTCAGATAATGCTCGTAAAGCTCTTTCATACTGCCGCAGCCGAAAAAATTATCCTTATTAACGGGGCAGAATTTTTCATTTGACGCTT
>CAYLJL010000084.1:4612-6248 GCA_964384005.1 uncultured Lachnospiraceae bacterium
GTGCCTTCGACGTTCCAAATAACTGTTTCGTCGGGATGAAGACCCGAAAAATTTGAAAATAAATTTTTGGTGTGCAAGCCCCCGTTTGCGGCGGTGCTTTTTAAAATTTCAAGATATTCCGTGAAAAATTTTTTCAAAACAAGTTCTCCTTTAAATTTTATTTGTTGACATAATTTTTTAATTGTGTTATACTATCGGTGCTTTATTACATTATTTATACAAATGTATGTATTTTTCGAAGGAAAGGAGCGTTTGTCGACATGCTGAGCTTTTATCTTGCGTCGGTGGACACGCCCGAGGAAAAATCACTTATAAGCAGACTGTACGCCGATCATAAGCTTATGATGTATAAAATAGCCTTTGCCATTCTGAAAAACAGTTATGACGCCGAGGACGCGGTTCATGACGCTTTTATAAACATCATCAGAAAGGACGGCTTGTCAAAGATCAAGGGCTTTGACAGACAGGGGGAGAGGGCGTACATAACGGCAATCGTAAAACGCGCGGCGATCAAGCTTTACAATACGCGCAAGAAAACAGCCGCGGAGGATATTGACGAGTTTTATTCCCTCGAAGGCGGCGATCTGCCGGAAGAAACGCTGTTTGCCGGCTATGAAGCGGAGCGTGTGGGCAAAGCTCTGCTTAAATTGTCTCCAAACGATTACGAGATACTTTTTCTTTCCTTGGTGAATGAGCTTACCGATAAAGAGATAGCCGCGCAGCTCGATATAAGAGAGGACGCGGTTCGTCAGCGGATTCACAGAGCGAAGCTGAGGCTGAGAAAAATACTGCAAAAGGAGGAGGTAACACTATGACAAGCGATCAGATATTGAGGGCGGCTCTTATTCAAACGGCGGACGAGTATTTTTCCCGGTACGAGCCGAACGAAAACGAAAAACAGCACCGCTTTTCCCTTGCGTTTTATATAAGAAAAATAAGCGTTGAAAGACTTGCGGAGAAAGCCGAGAAAACAGCTCCCCGCGATTTGCCGCAGCGCAGATATATGCCGCTGAGAAGGCTTGCGCTGATAATGGCGGTTATCCTTGCGGCGGTGTTCCTTACCGCTGCGGCTTGGGTGGCTTATATTTCCGTGCGGGGGTTTGTGTTTGAGGCGCATACCACACATTCCGATGTGAGTGTCGATCTGTCTTTATATGAAATTAAAGAGGAGATTACGGAATTTTATTGGCTGCCTCCGGAAAGCGGGTGTGAGTATGTTTCTGAAATAGGGGATAATGAGGTTAAAATGATTGAATATATTTATGCCGGTAAACCTCTTGATTTTGCACAATATTCCGGAAATCTTACGGAAAATGATGCGATGGTCAATACGGAAAACGCGGAAGTTTTTGAAGTAAATGTGAATGGTGATTGTGGCTTTATCTGCGTAAGACAACGAGAAATAGTTGATGACGCAACGTTTATTATATGGCTGAAGGACGGATATGTACTTCAAATCTCATGTACGTCGGTTACAAACGATGAATTGATAAGACTGGCGGAAAGCACCGTTATGAGAGATTAGCTTTTTTTACATCGAAACTTCGCTGCTGTAGGTTGTGATTGTTTCCTTGTTCTTGCTTGAAGTTTCAACCACAATTACACTTTTAACTATGTATTTCCCGCTTGTAGACAG
>CAYLJL010000084.1:6258-6968 GCA_964384005.1 uncultured Lachnospiraceae bacterium
TGCTTGAACCGCTGGCAGTTGTGGTCCACGGGTCGCAGGCTTGAGACCACTTTCCGGATGACGATTGCTTTTCAAGAGTTTGAGTAATACTTTCCCATTTCTCTCCGTCTGCGAGTAATACGGTGGTTTTACATGTCGCAGTGCTGTTTTTAATTGTCAAAAGAGAATATATTGTGTTGGAACTTTCGTACATCGGAGCGTTGGGCTTAGTTGTTGCCGCATACGCTCCCACCGATAAAACGGACATCAGCATAATAACGGACAATAAAACGGAAATAAACTTTTTCATTTTTACCTACCTTTCTTTTTGACCGAGCTTTTGTTTTTGCGTAAAGCAAGCTCGGCACAACACGCCCTCTTTTACGTAATTAACTTTTGAGGATAACGAGGGCTTTTTTATCCTTTCATAACTTATAATCCAAAAAAACAAATTTTGTGACAGGTTTTTTCAAAAAAATATTTTTTTTGTAAGAAAAAACAAAAAATACAAGAATAGATTGTAAAAAAACACAAAAGGGGCTGTAAAAAACTCAAAAAAATATGCCCGTCAAAACCAATGTAAAATGAGGTTTTGACGGGTATATTTTATTGAGAAAGATGTGAACGCCCGAAGCGGCGGCTCCGCCTGCTTCTGCGGTGCAATAATCACTCACTTTAGGGGGCTTTGCCCCCTCGCGGAGCTGAAGCTCCGCTTCACCCCTACTTCCTTT
>CAYLJL010000085.1:0-6910 GCA_964384005.1 uncultured Lachnospiraceae bacterium
AACGCCGAAAGCGTTAAGAAATATTTAATTAAATAATTTTTTTTGACGATACTTCCATTGTCATAAAGTTTCGAAAGAAGTCTATTGACTATAGGCAAAAAAATCAGACCGTCGTTTTCCCGAAATATTTTAACATATCATATACATTATCACTTTTTCCAAGTATTCCATAAATATTTGAAAACATAATAATACCCGTCTTGATATCACTTTTCAACTTGTTGTTTACATAAAAAACAGCTTTTTCTACAATTCTTCTCATAACAGCGTCGCATACTCCATTGTCTTTTAAGATTTTAACAGCGTCGTCAGTAGTAACACATTTCATAATTTTTCTGACAACTTCCAAATCATCGCATACCAAAGCAGTATTAGCGGCTAAAATTTCCATTCTTCCGTCGGCGTTTAAACTGTGAGTATTCATTATGCCTCCGGCAAGTTTAATAAATTTACCTATATGCCCGATAAGAAGAATACCTTTAAAGCCTTTATCTCTCGCATATAAAAGAGCCTCTCCGATAAAATTGCCGCATTTAACAGCTCTGTTCAAATCCAGAGCAAAAATTTTTTTTATAAAATCAAATCCATAGTTTCCCGGCGTAATTATAATATAATCGCCGTCATTTTCTTTTTTTACGTCAATTTCAACCTTTATCGTGTCAATTATAGCCTGTTCGCTCATAGGCTCAACAATTCCGCTTGTTCCCAGAATTGATATACCCCCGACAATACCAAGGCGGGGATTAAATGTTTTTTCCGCAGCTTTTTCTCCTTCCGGCACACTTATAATAACCTCTGCTCCGCCCTCATAACAATACTCGTCAAACAAATCCAGAATATTTTTAACAATCATTTCTTTAGGGACTCTGTTTATAGCGGCGTCGCCTATATTCTGAGAAAGTCCTCTTTTGGTAACCCTTCCTACTCCCTTTCCGCCGTCAACTTGAATTACCTTTTTGTCATTAAGCTTTATATGAACAAAAATTAATAAACCGTTTGTAACGTCAGGGTCATCGCCGGAATATTTTTTTACGGCGCAGCCTGCGCGGTCTTTTTCAAAATCAGGCTCAAGGATTTCGGTTTCGACAACAATACCCTTTGGGGTAAGAACCGATTCCTTGTTTATAATTTTCTGTTCAAAAATCATCCTGACCGCCGCCTTAGCGGCAATAGCGGCGCAAGTACCCGTTGTAAAACCCCATTTGAGCTTACTTTTTGTTATTTGGGTCATAAAGCTTCACCTCTTGTCAAAACTACAGAAATTAATTTTTAAAAACCTTGAAACCTTTTTTTATCGTAAAAAGGCCGTCCGCACTTTTTTTGCGGCGCTTATTGAAAAGGCTTGACCTAAACTTTATTTTGGCTTCGCCGGACAAAAATTAATTTCCTTGTATCAAAATCTAAGAACCTTTCAATAAAACATTTTTTAGAAAAACTCTGAGGAAATACCTATCAATCTCCGGAATTTCCTCAGAATTTTTTCTGATAGCCTGTTATTTTATCAAATCACCTATTTCCAAAGCCTTTATAATCTCATTATTAGTAACCTTTCTCTCAGGTTCAAATTTACCGCCGTTAAGTTCAAAAACACTGTTGTCAACAAGTATTCTCACAATATTCTGGTGTTTACTCTCGTCTATATCCAATATGTCTGTATTTTTACCATTTGAGGAAAAATCACCCATAACAAATATGGCTTGAGCAAGCTCGTCACGAGTCACATTATTATCAGGATAAAAATATTCCTTTCCGTCTTCTTTAACGCCCTCAATATATCCCGCCAAAACACTTGTTTCGATACAGTCAAAATATTCATCCTGCCAGTTCACATCTTCAAAAAGACCAAAAGTATGCCCTTTTTGCTCCGTTTCATAGTAAGAGGAAGAACTCGGAACAAATACAGGCAAATTTTTATATTTAAAAACTATATCTGCAAAATCTTTTTTTGTGGCGATATTGTCATTTTTATATTCGGAAATATCGTTCATAACCTCGGGATAAAGGTATCTCGCTATTTCCCTGACTCCCTTTGTGTATCTGAAAGTGGGAGAAGAAATAAGTTTCTCGTTTATAGTGAAAAACCTTCCGTTTTTGAGAGCCTTTACAACCTCAAACCCTTTTCTTTCCGATATGCCTTGTTTGCTCGCACCGCTGTTCATAGCGCCCCTTTGAGAAATATACACGTCAATTTTATCAGCATTCATAAGAACTTTTTCCTCACCAAAACTTGCGATAGAACTTCCCTCCTCCACAGGCTCGGCTGTCTCGGCGATATTTATTCCTCCCGCCATAGAAATAGCAAGACCCGCCATAGAATCCGCCGTAACAGTTCTGACGTTTGTTTCTGTGGATTCAAAAAATAAAGTCTGCTTAGGAAAGATTTCCGACGTAATATTTTTTATATCGTCTAATTCCCTGTGAAACTCCAAAAGAAGTCCTTCGGCATTTTCTTCTGTTCCCGTAAGCATAGCCAGCTTGTTTATATAATCGTCAAACTCATCAAATTTATCAGGATAAAGAGAAACAACCTTTATACCGGAATTTTCGATAACTTTGACAAAATCCGGAGCTTTTTTTCTTATAAAAGGACGTATAATAACCAAGTCGGGATTTGCCGCTATAACCTTTTCCGGGTCTCCGTTATAATCAAAAACCTCGGCAAGAGCCGCCTCCGGAGGATATGTACAGGTTTTGTGCCGTCCTATAATCTTTTGCCCCGCACCAAGATAATATAAATTTTCCGTATGAGCGGAATACAAAGAAATTATCCTCTCCGCGGGCTTATCAAGATTAATTTCATTTCCGTCGTCATCGACAAAATTGATTACGGACTCTGAATTTTCTTCTGAAACAGCCTCACTGTTTATATTATCCGAATCAGTGCATCCTGTAAAGGTCAAGAGAACATAAAATAAAATAAAACCGACAATAAAATTAATTTTCAGATTTCTCATAGTTCACACCAGACCTTTCATTCCTCCTCTGTTTCATCATTCAAAGCCGCCTTACAATGCTCTGCAAATATATCCTGAATACCGGAATATTCTCCAAGTCCTTTAAGAATACACTCAACCTCATAGCCTTCTTTTTTAAGCTGAGTTTTCCAGCTGTCCTCCTCATCGCCCGCCATATCGTTATTTACGTGGTCACCGGCAACAATCATAAGTGGAATAAGAACAACCTTGTCAGGATTAAATTTTTTAAGGTCCTCTTTAATTTTATCAAGGTCTGGATAACCTTCCACTGTTCCGACAAAAGCGTTATCATATCCCTCCGCCTTAAATCTGTAATCAAGAGCGGAATATGCGGAATCAGCAAAATGGCTTGTACCATGACCCATAAACACAACAGCGCAGGTTTTATCTGAAAGTTCCGGCGTTTCTTCAGCGATAGCGTCGATAACTTCCTTATAGTCGTCGCTTGAAGTAAGCAAAGGTACTCCGTATTTAACGGAAACAAAATTTTCCTCAAAAGGCTCTGCAAGCTCTTTCATCTCATCATATTCCTCGCCGTTCATAACGTGAGTAGGCTGAATAACTAAAGTGCCGTATCCCTCGTCAACAAGCTTTTCCATAGCTTCTTTTACATTATCGATTTTTTCGTTATCTCTCTGCTCGATTTTATCAATAATTATCTGACTTGTAAAAGCGCGTCTCTGGTCATAATCAGGGAAAGCCTCTGCGATTTTCTTTTCGACAGCGCCGATAGTTTTTTCTCTTGATTCATTATAGCTTGTACCAAAACTTACAACCAAAACAGCTTTTTTATTTACATCACCTTTTTTTACAACATCGTCAATTTGCATATCGGAAACATCACTTCCTTCCGTTTTTTCAGAAACATTTTCTGCATTTGCTTCTTCAGCATCGTTTTCATCGCCGGCGCAGCCGCATAACGCGAAAATCAAAACAAGCAGAATCATTTTTATAAACAGTTGTATACTTTTTTTCATAATAAAATTCCTCCCTTTTGTATATTTAGGGAAATAACCCTTTTATACATTATTTTTTATAAAATTATACGGAAGTATTTTTTATCAGAATCAATTTTCACCTCCACGTTAAACACTTCCCGGAAAAAATCTTTATTAAGTAAATCCTCCGGTTTTCCGAAAGAATATACCTCGCCGTTTTTCAAAGCAAGAATTTTGTCGCTTTTCTCGAAAGCCAAATTAATATCGTGCAGTATGTTCACCGTTGTAATATTTTCGCTTTTACATTTTTTCAAAATAATATCCGTCATTTTAATTCTTGCGGATATATCCAGACCGCTCATCGCCTCGTCAAGAAACAAGAGCTTTGGCTTTTGCAATAAAGCTCTCGCGATAAAAACCTTTTGCTTTTCCCCTCCGCTCACAGAATTTATATTTTTGTGAGCGTATTTAATTGTATCAGTCAATTCCATAATGTGTTTAATAAAATCAACATCGCTTTTATTAAGTCCGGTTAAATTGCCTTTGTGGGGATAAAGTCCCATAGCAGCGACCTCAAAACAGGAAAAAGGGAAATCGCACTCACAATTTTGATATACGACAGAAATTTCTCTCGCCCTTTGTAAATATTTCATTTGTTTTAAATTTTCGCCTTTATAAATAATATTTCCGTCATAAGCCTTTAAATTTCCGTTTATAACTTTGAATAAGGTTGATTTACCGCTTCCGTTTTCCCCTATAACAGAAATCATCTCACCTTTTTTAGCCTCAAAGGAAATATTTTTTAAAAAAGGCTTTTTTTTGTATCCAAAAAACAAATTTTCAACTTTCAGAACAGTATCCATTAATTCGCTCCCCGTTTTTTTATAAAAACAAATATAAAGAAAGGGCCTCCTATAAGAGTTGTCAGAATACCCACAGGTATTTCACCCGAAAAAATAAGTCTCGCGAAAGTATCCGCCGTCATAAGCAAGAGCGAGCCGAACAAAGCGGATAACGGAATAAGCACTCTGTTTCTCGCGGTAATCCAGAATCTTATTAAATGAGGAACAATAAGTCCGACAAAACCGATAACGCCGCATACAGACACACATACGGCAATAATAACCGACCCTGCCGTTAAATATAAAAATCTCACTCTGTTTGCATTAACACCCAATCCTCTGGCGGATTCATCTCCTAAAGCCATAATATCAAGCCGTCTGGCAAAAAATACAGAAATCATTGTCAGGATAACACAGACAGGAGCCGAGATAAAAACGTCACTCCAGCCTTTAGCGGATAAACTTCCCATAATCCAGAATACAATTGCCCCTACATTTTCCCCCGCAAGTATTTTCATAAAGCCTATTCCCGAAGAGAGAACGGAACTTACTATAATACCGGCGATAATAATATTTGAGCTGTCAAAACTGTTGCCTTTTCTCGCAATCAGAATCACAGTAATAAGAGTAACAAAGGCTCCTATAAGCGCAATAGGAATTATCGGAAAATAAATTCCGAAAATCAAATTGACAGTAATAGCCGCCGACGCTCCGAAGCTTGCGCCGGTAGATATTCCGATAGTATAAGGGTCAGCGAGGGGATTTTGAAGTATAGACTGAAAAATTGCTCCCGAAACGGCAAGCCCCATACCAACGAAACAGGCGCATATTATTCTTGGCAGCCTTATATTCCATATAACAGAAAAAATATTATCAGCGACGTCGGTTTCGGTGCCGAAAATCTTACTTGCCATAACATTAAAAACATCAGAAATTTTGATATCCATCGCTCCCATACAGACGCTTGTCAGCCCCACAATAACAATCATAATAAAAAGTGCCGTAAACACTGTAATACATTTTACTTTTTCAGTTTTAAGCTTTTTTTCTATGTAATTATCCATACTTATTTTCCTTTAAAACATATCCTAAAGAAAACTATCTTTTTATTTTATATATGAGAGCGTTTACTATAGCAGCGGCAATATTGCTTCCGCCTTTGTTTCCCTTTGCAACAATATAAGGGATATCTCCTTTTAAAATAAGCTCTTTTGACTCAATAACATTCACAAATCCGACAGGAGTGCCAATAATAACGTCAGGACTCATCATTCCCTCTTTTACAAGCTTATCAATCCATATAAGAGCGGTAGGCGCGTTTCCTATGGCAAGTATTAAATCTCTCTTGATTCTACAGGCTTTCTCCATACTTACCATTGCTCTTGTTATACCTCTTTTTCTCGCCTCTTCAGAAACATCCTTATCGCTTATAAAACATTTAACCTCACCGCCTAAAGAAGAAACAAGCTTTTTATTAATTCCCGAAAACGCCATATTTGTATCCGTAACAATACAGGCTCCGCGTCTGATTGCCGAAATGGCCTTTTTAACAACACCCTCGGAAAACACCAGATTTTCCGCATAGTCAAAATCAGCCGACGTATGGATAACTCTTTTGACAATATCGTCTTTTCCCTCGCCGAAAACTTTCCCGTTAAGTTTTTCGGTGATAATATCAAAACTTTTTCTCTCAATATCCATAGGATTTACAATATTTATAGACATTTACTCACCTCCGAAACAACCGCGGAAACCATATCGCTGACAACGGCATTTTTGCTCACAATAGTTTTAATACCGTGCTTGACAGCCTCGCTGTTTGTTTTTTCCCCTATGCAAACCCCTGTAAACTTGTCATATCCGCTATGTACGGAAGAAAAAAAAGCCTTAACCGTTGATACAGACGTAAAAGTAATATAGTCAATCTCGCCGTTAATTATTTTGCTTTCAAGGTCACAGCCGTTGTCACTCACATATTCCGTATAATAAACCGCCGTGTCGTTAAATTCAACGCCGTTGGTTTCAAGCTCGTCAATTATGTCAAAAGAACCTTCTCTTGCCCTAAGGAGAAGAACCTTTTTGTTTTTTCCATATTTCACAAGTATTTTTCCTAAGCTTTTCCCGCTGTAATCTTCAGGTATAAAATCGTAAAACA
>CAYLJL010000086.1:0-1034 GCA_964384005.1 uncultured Lachnospiraceae bacterium
AATTTAATATATCAAACGCCGAAAAATCCTGTCATAAAAAACAATGTACTTAATGATGAAGCAATATTCGCGTTAAAAGCGCTGGATTCAGAAAAACCCTTTCCTATAAATCTTGGACTTGTGTATATTATTATGCAGCATATTTTAGACAATCTTGAAATAATAAAAAAACAAGATTTTTATCCCGAAAATATAACAAAAAAAATAATAGAATACATTGCGAAAAATTTTACAAATCCGATAAACCTTGATATACTCGCTAAAGACCTCTGTGTAAGTAAATATTATATATCCCATATATTTTCCGATAAAATAAAAACCAATTTCAGAAACTACTTAGGTACAATACGTGCCGAATACGCCGCGAAACTCATAAGAATAACAAATTGTTCCTTAACTGAAATAAGCAGTAACTCCGGATTTGAGAGTCAACGTACTTTCAACAGGGTTTTCCGTTCTGTATACGGCTGCTCACCGAGAGATTATAAATATTCTTGTAAAAATAATAATAAAGAATGTATAAATAATTCAAAAAATGAAATACTAAATATATAACCATTAAAAATAAATACAACTATAGCAAGACAATAAAAAAAATTATAGTTTTTCCGCATTGTATTTTTTAAAAACGACTCAATATTATAAAAAATAATTTTTTTATATCGGTGTTGACAAATGCCTAAATAAATAGTATTATATTAGTATACATACAAATATTTAAAGGATTTTCTATTTGTTATTTTATGGAGGTAAAAATAAATGGCTTTGATAAAAGAAAATATGTTTGTAGAATTTAAAGGCGTCCAAATCAGTCAAAAAGACATTTTCGCTAAAGCAAGACAAGAATGGAAAGATAGTGGAAATAAAGTTAAAGACTTGGTATCTGTCAGTGTATACTATAAACCCGAAGAAAGTAAATGCTATTATGTTATGAATGAAAATTCCGATAATAAGATGACAGGTTCTTTTGATTTTTGATTTTTATTTACTGAAAGGTTGTCTGAATAATAAACTCAGATAACCTTTTTTATGTT
>CAYLJL010000086.1:1044-5244 GCA_964384005.1 uncultured Lachnospiraceae bacterium
TACATTCCTTAATTCTCTGAACAGCTTTTTCAATGACCTCGACAGGCTGTACAAGAGCCATTCTTACATATCCTTCTCCAAGAGAGCCGAAACTTTCACCTGGCACGCACACAACGCCGCTTTCTTCCAGTAGTTTAAAGGCAAACTCTCCTGAGGAATTAAAATTCTCCGGTATAGGAAACCATGTAAACATAGTTCCTGCGGAAAAAGGTACCTTCCAGCCTATTTCATTAAGCCCATTACATAAAGCGTCTCTTCTTTTTTTATATCCCTCTCTGTTTCTTTTCAGAATATCCTGCGGTCCGTTTAAAGCAGCGACAGCCACATTTTGAATTGCCCCGCATATTCCGTAATCTATCTGAGAGCGAAAAGCCTTAAATCTTTTTATAATTTCCTTATTCCCAATAGCAAAAGATAACCTGAGTCCCGTAAGATTATAAGATTTTGAAAGAGAGTTAAATTCAATACCAATATCAACAGCCCCCGGCACACTTAAAAAAGATATCCCGGGTTCACCGTCATATACTAACTCTGAATAAGCGTTATCGTGAATAACAATTATGTCATATTTTTTTGCGAAAGCGACAAGTTTTTCGTAAAAGGAATAATCCGCTGTCGCGGCTACAGGATTATTCGGATACGAAACAACAATCATTTTTGCCTTTCTTGCAGTTTCAGCGGGTATAGAATTAAAATCCATAAGATAATTATTTTCTTTTGTAAGAGGATATGTAACAAGACTCGCGCCTGCCATAAGAGGACCGAAAGAAAAAATCTGATACCCCGGATTCGGAACAAGAACAATATCACCCCTGTCACAAACAGGGAAAGAAATATGAGCCATTCCCTCCTGCGAACCGTTTATAGTAGTTATGTTTTCCGGTAAAATTTCCACATCATATCGTCTTTTATACCATTCAATAACAGCGTTGATAAGTTCCTCTCTGTCATACAAGCCATACTTAAAAAGCTCCGGAAAATCCACCGCCTTCTTTAAAATCGCCAAAACGTGTTTATCAGGCTCAAAATCAGGGGTACCTATTGAAAAATTAATAATATCTTTCCCCTCTTTTTCCAGTTTTACTTTGGTATTATCAAGTTCCGTCAGAATATTAGTCTTTATTTCACCAAAGGACTCAGAAAATTTCATAAAAATCCACATACCTTTCAATAATAACATAATCAACTTATCTTTTATTTGTCCTTGACCTGTAAACATAAAGCATAAGTAAAATAACAATAAAAAATACAAGCACAACAACCGTTGCCTGAAAATTCTGAACAGCTATAAGAATAGCGATTACCGCGCTTATAGCGCTCAATCCGTATAAAATCATAACAGCCTGCCTGTGGGTATAACCGCTGTCAATAAGTCTGTGATGTAGATGTCCTCTGTCAGCGCTCATAATAGGTTTGTGATTAATCGCTCGTCTTGTCATTGCGAAAATAGTATCAAATATAGGAAGCGCCATAGCGAAAACGGATATAAAAACCGACAATATAGCATAGCTTTTATATACGCCTATACAGGAAGAAACAGCGAGAACATATCCGAGAAAAGTCGAACCGGTATCTCCCATATAAACCTCCGCGGGGCTGAAATTTCTCGGCAAGAACCCAAGACAGGCTCCCGCGAGAGTAGACGTAAGAACAACCGCAGTAGTCGTTCCGGAAATTATACATAAAATCGTCAGGCACAGCGCGGCAATAGAAGTAACGCCTGCCGCGAGTCCGTCTACCCCGTCAATAAGATTAACCGCGTTTATAACCCCGATTATCCAGATAACAGTAATCGGCGCATTAAAATCCTTTAAATATTCCCAATAAGGCCACATTATAACGTCAATTCTCGTACCCGTCTCAACTACTATAACAGCGACTATAAGCTGCACTATAAGTTTAAACTTCGCGCTAAGAACATATATATCGTCAAGCATACCTAAAATAACAATAATAAACCCGCCGACTATAAAACCAACAAACTCGGTAGCGATAAAATCCTCAACGAAAAAACTCATAAGCAAAACAGTTATCATAAATCCGAGTACAATAGCTATTCCCCCCATAAGAGGCATAGGTTCGGAATGGAGGCCTCTTGATTTAGGATAATCTATAGCTTTAAGCTTAAAGGCTAATTTTTTTGCGAAAGGCGTCGCTAAAAGCGATATAGCAAAGGAAGTGGCAAAAGCCGCCATATAAAGTAACCAATTATGAGTCAAATCATAACACCGTCCTTCCTTTATTTAGTACCGTAAAGTCTTCTTCCAACGTCGCCAATTCCCGGAAATATATAGCCGTTTTCAGTAAGATACTCGTCAAGGGCAGCCGTATAAATATCAACGTCAGGGTGGTCCGCCTGAACACGTTTCACCCCATTCGGAGCGGCGATAAGACAAAGATAGTTTATATTGTTAATTCCCCGTTCTTTAATAAATTGAATTGCCGCCGAAGCTGTTCCGCCTGTGGCGAGCATCGGGTCAAGAACAAATATCTGACAGTTTTCCGTATGCTCCGGAAGCTTGCAAAAATACTCAATAGGCGTTAAAGTGTTGGGGTCACGGTATAAACCGATATGTCCGAGTTTAGCGTTCGGAATAAGGGAAAGAATTCCCTCCGCCATACCAATGCCTGTTCTTAAAATAGCGATGATACCTATTTTATTCTCCAGAACCTTCCCTTTTGTTTCACCCAGAGGCGTAGAAACGTTTACATCCTCAAGAGCGAGGTTTCTTGACGCCTCATAACAAATTAAAGAAGAAATTTCAGCGCAAAGCTCTCTGAATTCTTTATTTGAAGTTTCTTTGTTTCTAAGCATAGTCAATTTACTTTGAATAAGCGGATGGTCTAAAATATATAAATTGCTCATAAAAATTCCTCCTTTGTATGAAGCTGTCTAATCTTCAATCATACCAATCCTTCTGATATGCCTTTCAGCGTTTGAAAATTCAGTATTCAAAAACGCGTCTGCAATTTCAACGGCAAGACCCGGCCCCACAACTCTGCCACCCATAGCGAGAATATTCGCGTCATTATGTAAACGAGTCGCTTTCGCGGAAAAGACATCATGACAAAGAGCCGCGCGGATACCTTTTATCTTATTGGCGGTTATTGATATTCCTATACCCGTACCGCAAATAAGGATTCCTTTATCACATTCACCGCCCGCAACAGCGTTTGCGACCTTTTTACCGTAAATAGGATAATCCGCCGTCGGTTCTTCCTCATATATTCCGAAATCCTTATATTGTATATTGTTTTCCTCGAGATATTTTATTATTTCCTTTTTTAATTGAAAACCAGCGTTGTCACAACCTATACCTATCAAACTAAACACCTCCATAAACTATTTATCTATCGACAATTTCTTTCAAACACTTATAAATTTCATCAAGACATTTTTCGTAAACCTCAATACTCCCGCCAAATGGGTCAGATATATCCCTGTCCTCGTTAAAAGCAAATTTATAAATTGTAAAAATCTTTTCTTTATATTCGGGGAAAGATGATAAAATAGCGTTTTTATGACCCTCTGACATTGTTAAAATCAAATCGGCGGAATTAATTTCTTCAAATGTAAGAAGTTTTGCCCGATGAGAGGATAAATCAACGCCATATTTTTTAATTGCCAGAACAGAATTCTCACTTGCGTGAGAGCCATCAAAAACAGAAATTCCCCTTGAAAAAATATCAACGTCGCCTATATTTTTCTCCGACAGAAACTTTTTCATCAGACCCTCCGCCATAGGACTTCTGCAAGTATTTCCCGTACAGACAAAAATAATATTTTTCATTTTAGTAAAATCCGTTTTTCCATCAATCATAACAATACACCCCGCCTGAATCTTTCTGAAGTCTGTATAACAGGCCTTTAAACATTAATAATATTATATCCCGCGGCCTTTTTCAATCTGTTCATTACCGCCATTCCAACGCCGTCCTCGTCAAAAGCCTCAACAAAGACCTCTGAAATTCCAAAACTGTCGCATTTCCGCAAAACATCAAAAAGATTTGCCGCGATTTCCTCGGGATTGTTCCTGCTGCCGATAACAAGTATATTATCGCATTCGTACATATTCTTTGTCTGTTTTGTGGCAATAACGCCTGTCTTTATATTTTTTGCAGTATTTTCTTTTATAATGCCGTTTATTTTTTCCGCCACGTCAACAGCGTTTCCTTTTACAATCTTAACGTCGGCACAGG
>CAYLJL010000086.1:5254-6871 GCA_964384005.1 uncultured Lachnospiraceae bacterium
GGGGGAATAATGTTTATACTTCATTCCGGGAGCTTTTGGTCTTTCGCTTTCGTCAAGCTTTCTCAAAACAGCCTTGTCCACATTTATAGAGCCTATAATATCTTCAATCATATTCTTTGTAACCGAACCGGGACGCAAAAGATATGGAATTTCGGAAGAAACGTCAATAATCGTCGATTCAAGACCGAATTTACAATCTCCTCCATCAATAATCATATCAATTTTTGAGTCCAAATCAAATTTAACGTGTTCCGCTTTTGTAGGGCTTGGTTTTCCCGAGGAATTGGCGCTGGGAGCAGCAATGGGAAGACCGCACATTTTAATAAAAAATCTTGCGGTTTTATTTTCAGGAAACCGTACGGCAACCGTCGGAAGTCCTCCGGAAGTTTCTGAAGGAATTGATTTTCTTTTTTTAAAAATTATGGTAAGCGGTCCCGGCCAGAAAGCGTTAATAAGCTTTTTCGATTTCTCGGACACCGCCGCAACAATTCCCTGTAATTCGGATACATCTGATATATGGACAATCAAAGGATTATCAGACGGCCTGCCTTTAGCGGCATAAATTTTTTTAACAGCAATAGGGTCGAGAGCGTTTGCTCCCAACCCGTAAACCGTTTCCGTAGGAAACGCTACAAGCCCGCCGTTTTTTATAACAGAAGCCGCCTTTATAAAAATTTCCTCATCGTTTTTCGGATTATCAGAATCAACTTTCTTAATTATAGTTTCCATAAATCAGTTAGCACCACAGCATTTTTTATATTTTTTACCACTTCCGCACGGACATGGGTCGTTACGTCCGATTTTTTCTTCTCTAACATAAGTTTTAGAACTTTTCTGCCCTTTATAAAGCACTTTCATATGGTCCTCGGTAAAAATACTCTTCCATTGAGGGAGATTGTATAAATGGTCTGCTTTATATTCAACCATTTTTTTGTAAAGCACCTCAAAATCAATTTTCAAAGATATATAAGATTCTTCGGAAAGATTTTCAAGGTCGACTTTTTCTTTTTGCGTATCATTTATTCCATCAATAAATCCCGCGATATATTCAGGAGACATAGAGAATTTCTCACTTAACTCTTTAACAGTTCCCGAAATTTCCGTAACTTTTTCTCCAAGAATGTATTCGTAAATTTTCTGTTCTTTCGGGATATAATTGTCCCAAAGTTGATTATTTGTTTTACCGTCGTTGGTATAGGCTTTTTTAAACCAATCTTCATATAAACCCATTTCTAAAGTCCTCCTAAAAAATATTTATAAAAGCGCTGATTTAATAATTATAAAAAATATTTTTTGTCTTAAACCAATCAGCGTCTTTCCAAAAGTCCGCTTCTGTTAAAAATATCAATAACAAACAGGCGCATAACGCCTTTTTCAATTATCTATGACGAAACAATAAAAGAACGGCGGACAAAACTCAATAAAATCTGATATATTAAAGAATTATTTTATTGCTCCGCGCCAAAAATTTTATAAATTGCAATAAGGAAATATCTTGGTTTTAAAACAGTTCCAACTAAAATTATATCATATTTTTTCTTTTTTTCAACAAATATATTATAAATTTCACGGAAATCAATTTTTGCGGCGTAGCCGAAATAAAGTTTAGGTCAAGCC
>CAYLJL010000087.1:0-6836 GCA_964384005.1 uncultured Lachnospiraceae bacterium
GATTAGACTTCTTTCGATACTTCTATTGGCATGAAGTTTCGAAAGAAGTCTATTGCAAAAATAATAAATAACCCAAAAAAAAACGGTGTAAAGTCTGTATTCAAGGCTCTACACCGTTTTTATTTTGGTTATCAAAGGACTCTTTTATTGTTTTGCACTAAAAACCTTCCGAATTGCTACAATGTCTTACTATATCTCGAACAATCAAGAATTCCCTTCAATTTATGTAAATCGTCCAGATATACCTTTTCCAACTCTCTGTTATAAATAACAGATGCAGGATGATATAATGGAAAAATTTTAAAACCGAATATATCCTCACATAGCTTTCCATGATAATCCCCGATAACAATATTATTATCTCTGAAAACAGCTCTGAGAGCGGTATTTCCTAATGTAACAATAATTTTAGGATTTATTTCCTCAATTTCACGATATAAATATTCCTTAAAAAAATGAATTTCCTCTTTATTAGGGGGGCGGTTTACAGGTTTATTCGTTTTTAAACTCAGTTTAAAAGGTCTTATTTTAACTACATTTGTGATATATATTTTATCTCTTTCAAGCTGAATAATTTCGAGAAACTTATCAAGATTCTTTCCCGCACTGCCGACAAAAGGCTTTCCGAGCTTTTCCTCCTCTCCTCCCGGAGCCTCTCCGACAAGTAAAATATCAGCGTTCATAATTCCATCGCCAAAAATAATTTTTCTTCCGGAAAAAATCTTTTCCGAATTTTCTTTCATCTCATTGTAAATATCAGAAATCATATTATGCTCTCTTTCTTTATATATTTCATTACATTAGCCGGATAATATTTATAAACCTCAGTAAATTCCCATGAAAAGAAAGGATTTTGTCTTAAATTTGCATACAAAATATCATTCTTTTTGACTTTATCTAAAATATTTCTGTCAATGGAAACTTTAATAAATCTTCCTGTATACAGTTTTTTCATAAGGATATAATCTCCCGAAAAAAACTCCTCAACAGTAAAATATCCTTTTTCAGTCATATTGAAAAAGCAGGGTTTGTCAATTTTATCCTTTCTTTTTTTGTAAATATCAAAATCAATAATCATAGGGGAATAAGAAATAACGGGATTAAAAAGAAATTTTTTAAAATCGTTGTTAATCTTGCATATTCTTTTTATTTCCGTAATGTCGTCGTTATTTTTTTCACCTATATTGATATTATATTTTTCTTTAATATATTTTGAAAATAAATTTACCGAATCAACATATTTTTCAACAACACCGCTTTCACTGTTAATCACCTTTTCGGGAACCCACATAAACAGAAATTTATTTATACAATGCTCATTTGCCGAATTCATATCCATAAACCTGAATTTTCGTGAGGAAAATTTAAAAAAATCGTCAATATATGAAATTTCATCAGAAAAAACTTCATTTTCAAACTCTTTAATAACTGAGCAAAATAATTTATCCATAATAGTCAAACCCCCAATAAAATAAATTTTCATTGTATATATCATTCCCAAAAATCAAAATTTAATCAACAAAAACATTGTATAAGGCAATTATTTTTTATTTGGTGTAAAAATTTACAGGAAATTATATATAAAAACTATAGCGCATCCCGTCAAAAATCCTCCGATATGACCCGCGTTATCGACGCCGCCCATAAAAAATCCCGCCCCTATATTTATAATAGAAAAGAAAACCATAAAATAAGCTGAAAATCCCCCCATAGATTTTCCGTTTATACCACTGTGAGTAAGCATAGCGCCCATTATACCGAAAATAGCGCCGGAGGCCCCCGCGGAAATACTGTTTGTAAACAAAAGGCTCATAACAGAAGCTCCGACTCCCGATAATATATAAATAAATAAAAATAAAGTTTTTCCAAAATAGCGCTCGCTTCTTGTTCCCAGAATATAGAGAGAAAGACTGTTTGCCGCGATATGGGCAAATCCTATGTGGACAAACATATTTGTAAAAAGTCTGAAAAACTCACCGTTTTCAAATACACGCTCAGGATAAAGAGCGCCGAAAGCAATTAAATTTCTAATACTTTCCGAACCTCCGTTAAGCTCCATAACGGCAAAAACTATTAAATTTATTATAAGAATAATAAAAGTCATAAAACTGTCATTTGATTTCAAAAGACTTTCTTTTTTGCGTTTTACATTATCGGAAATCTGATAAAAGTCAACGCCGGAGATATTTTCATTATTATAAAAAGCATTATTTATAATTTTATGTATATTTAAAATAACACTCGGCTGATTTTTACTTGAAATAATTTTTTTCTGCCGCAAATCTATAAACCAGCATAAATCATTCCTTGATTTTTCACTGTCAAAATAAAATTTACTTAAAAATTCATTTACTGTATTGTCTGTATTGTCTGTAATAACAATATTCAAAAAGATTATATTCCTCGTATCCTCTTTTGAAAATATTTTCTCGGTTTTGTCTTTAAAGGATTTAATGTAAAATTCATAGCCTTCCTCGCATACTTTTTCGTTAATTAAAATAACACAATAAATATAATTGCCCACATATTTATAAACGCCTACATATTTGCTGTCATAATCTACCTCCTTCTTATCAAAAAATCCATTAATCAATAAAAACTCATTTTCAGCAAATCCCTTAAATAAATTTCCAAAAAAATTATACTCCATAAACATTCCTCATCATTTGAAAATTAAAAAGAATTAAATTTTTAACAACAATTATTTTACCATATACATCTTAAAAAATCAATTTTTACTATAGGAGGCACGGAAATCAACTTTTGCGGCGCAGTCGAAATAAAATTCAGTTCAGACCTTATTACAGCAATTCCAGAATAAAATGTTTTTTCCATCCTTCATTTATTCCGAAATTATAGTCAATCAACTTAAAAATAAACAAGTCAGGCGGTCAGAAATCCTTTTTGCTTATGTTTAGTCAGCATAGGTTCCGGCTATGCTCTTCTTCCGTCGCCTTGCAAAAATAATTTTTAGCCCGCCTCCTTTTGCTCATTTTCAAGTTGATTGACTATACCGTATAGTAAAACGACAAACGGACAAACTTTAGAAACCACTGTACAATTTCAAAAATTTTGTTATGCCTATAAAAAAGTATTAATAACATAAAGGGAAATGAGTCCTGGTATTCCCAGAAGTCCGGTAACAATAAAAGTAATTAAATTTATACCGACATACAAACCAAACGACGCGAAGAGTGTATTAATAATATATATTCCCACCGAACCGATAACACCGTTAAAAATAAACTTTCCCATAATCCTGAACTTGTCTGAAAAAAATATAATAACCGCAAAAAACAAACATACACCAATCATATACATAATAACATCATCAGATGACATAAATAAACCTCCGAAAATCAAATGCTTTCAAATCCGCTCGCAATAAGACCTTTTTCTTTGCAAAGCTTTATATAATACTGGTATTTCATATTAAGAGCCTGAATTTCATAAATAAAGCTGTCAATAAGAATTGCGTCGGTAATATTGTCAAACTCCTGGTGAACATAATCAAGTTCTTTTTTCACATCATAAAGCATATCTATAATTCGTTTATTGTCGTCATCCATTTCCGAAGCCTTACCCGTTCTTGCGAAAATTTTTTTAATCATAAGCAAAAACCTCCCAAAATATAATTCGCTCTCATTAATAATATAGTCCAAAATTATCATTTTATTCCAAGCATATTATAATTTGGCAAAAAAATTAAAGCCCCCGCAGCCTTTAAAAGACCGTAAGGACTTTTTATAAAACACCATAGAAGCGCCGATTTAATAATAGACCTCTTTCGAAACTGTGAAATTACATCAATTCAGTAAAAAATTATTTCATTCAATGTTTCAGGGAAAAGCATTTTGTTTTTTAAACGCCGAAAGCGTTAAAAAGCATTAAGTGAAATAAATTTTTATAACGATACCTCTATTGGCATGAAGTTTCGAAAGAAACCTGATATCAAAAAAATAATTTTTAAATACTACAGCAATTTTTGACATAGCAAATAACAAAATAATTTGTCGTTTACTATAATACGGCTGCATTAAACCGCCCGTCTATAAGTATCTGTAAAGCTTATTCTTGTAAATTATCAGCGTCGTCCGCGTCAAGGTCAACTCCGCCTTCTTCAGGAACAACCTGGATGTCAAGGTCTCCGTCTGTATTAATGTTGCTGCTTCCATCAGGATTAACCTCCAAATTAATACTGTTATCCCCGATATCAAGGGCAGTGCCGTCTCCCGTGTCAAGAGTATCGTCACCTTCTACGCCGATACTGATTTCATCACTTTGTGATGTATCCACACTTGGCAAAAAAGAAATTAATAAAGCGAGAACAATAAACAAAGCCGCAAATATTTTGGTATATTTAGTAAGCTTACCTTCTAATGACCTTCCTTTGTTCTTGTCCCAATAAGTATTAGACTGTCCCATTCCACCCAAAGCTCCGCTCAGACCGGATGCGTTTTTAGACTGCATAAGAATAACGACAATAAGAGCAATACTTATGATAATTTCCACAACAGATAAAATTATAATAATCGTTGACTCGTTCACATTTACACCTCCTATAATTATTAAAGCCCATAAAAATCAAAAAATAGACTTTAAGATTAATAACATCACACTTTGTTAAGTATACCACACAAAAATATATTCTGCAATATATTTTTTTGAAATTTTACAAATTTTCATAATAATTCTTAATGTATTCCATACGCGAACACATATTTAAAAGAATTAAATCGAGTAAAGTAAGCGCCGTCATAGCCTCGACAACAACAACCGCCCTTGCGGCAACAATAGGGTCGTGTCTGCCTTTTATCTCAACTTCGACATTTTCGCCCAGAGAGGAAACTGTTTTCTGAGGACTCGCTATAGACGGAGTCGGTTTAAAAGCGGCTCTGAAAACAATTTTGCCCCCGTCAGAAATTCCTCCTGAAATTCCTCCCGAATTATTTGAGTATTTGCAGACCCTGTTATTTTCTCCGTAAAAGAAACCGTCGTTGTTCTCCGAACCATTCAGCACAGAGACCTCAAAACCTCGTCCAAACTCAATTCCCTTAACGGCTCCTATAGAAAGTATGGCTTTTGCCAGAGAAGAATCCAGCTTGTCAAAGACAGGCTCTCCTATACCGGGTTTTAGTCCCGAAACCTCACATTGTACAATTCCCCCGACAGAATCCTTTCTGCTCATAGCCTCCTCAAGAACTTTTTCAGCATTTGCGGCGGCTTTGGAATCAGGCATAACAAAAGGATTGTTAAACCTCTCGTCTATATTGAAATTATTATAATCAATCTCAACATTCCCAACAGATTTTGTATAAGCGGTAACCTCTATCCCCAAAGATAAAAGTATTTTTCTCGCGACCGCTCCGGCGGCTACTCTTGCGGCGGTTTCCCTTGCCGAGGAACGTCCCCCGCCCCTGTAATCACGAAAACCATATTTTGACTCAAAACCGAAATCAGCGTGTCCGGGTCTGAACACCTTAGAAATTTCCGAATAATCCTTAGAGCGCTGGTCTTTATTAAAAATAACCAAAGAAATAGGAGTCCCTGTCGTTCTTCCCTCAAAAACTCCTGATAAAATCTCAACTAAATCACCTTCCGCTCTTTGAGTGGTAAATTTGCTCACACCTGGTTTTCTTCTGTCAAGGTCTTTTTGAATATCCTCCTCTGAAAGTTCCACTCCGGCGGGACATCCGTCAATAACCACCCCAAGACCTTTCCCGTGAGATTCTCCCCACGTAGATATTTTAAAAACACTTCCGTATATTGAACCGGCCATAAAATCCCCCCTATATCAATTTGCAAAATTTTTAGCGCGAAATAACAGAAAAAAGCCGTAAACCACATAAGCAAACGGCAAAAAAACGTCCCCGAGAGGATTTGAACCTCCGACCCCTCGCTTAGGAGGCGAGTGCTCTATCCTGCTGAGCTACGAGGACAATTAAAATATAAAAATTACAAAATATATTATATAATATAAGAAAAAAACTGTCAATAAAATATTTATAAAATTTACAAAATCCTTTTTTTGATGTTTCATATAAAAAAATATTTTATTCAGTGGTCAGCGCTTTTTCGGCGCAAAAGCCGGCTTTGCCGCCGGCGTTCTTCGCGGCGCTGTTTCAGCGAAAGACATTCTGCTTTTTAAACGCCGGAAGAGTTAAGAAGCATTGAAAGAAATATTTTTTTGAAACGGCATTTTTACCAATATGAAGTTTCGAAAGAAATCTATTATTTTCGCTGATTTTCTGTATATATTTTGTTTTCAGGCTGGCTTTTTAAAGATTTAAACAGGCTCTTACACCTTTATAATTTTTTATTTCCTCCTGTAAGCTCATAACTTTCCTTAATCATTCGACAAATTTCATCTTTTGGCACTGTTCCATCCAAAATAACAGAATTCCAATGTTTTTTATTTAGGTGATAAGCAGGTATTACGGAATTAAACGTTTGCCGCCAAAAATCAATCCAATCTGTCTTGCATTTTACATTCACCCAAATATAACCGTCCTTTTCAAATATCCACGCAAAAACCTTTTTATTTCTCCTATGCCGAATAACAGTCCAGTTTTTGTCACGAAAGGGATAATCTTCATATACATCCTCAAAAGTCAGACAATAATCTGTAACTTCCTTCCTATAAATCATCTGTACCTCCCTCCGACATTAGACTTCTTTCGAAACTTCATATTGATACAAATATTGTTAGAAAAAAATATTTTTTTGTTGTACCGGAGTAATTTCGCCGTTTCGAAAGAAGTCTATTCAGGGAAATACCGCACACACGGAAATCAATTTTTGCGGCGTAGCCGAAATAAAGTTTAGGTCAAGCCTTT
>CAYLJL010000088.1:0-6808 GCA_964384005.1 uncultured Lachnospiraceae bacterium
CCTTTTTATAATTCAAGAGAGGGCAATATAATTAATAAATACTCCGAAATTAATATGTTAAAATCTGATTCTATGTCTATCCGGATTTACCAGCCGAAAGAATCTATGCCAAATCCCGCGGCAATGACAGAAATAATAGAATATGCCAGACAATATAAGCCATACTTTATACTTAATATAGGCGGCACAAACATAACTTCTGATTTATGTTCATTGTTTATCCCGACAATCTCGCAGGCTACTGTTTTCAGCGGTCTGCCAATGTCCTCAGGAACTTTTCTGATAACGGCAAATCCAAAACTTCAGACAAAAGATAATATATTATCTACCACCTTTACATTTGACTACAAACCTCAGACTCATAAATACACACGAACAGACTTCGCTCTGCCGGAGGATAAATTTTTAATAATAGTTTCCGGTTTAAGATTAACCATAGAAGTAACGTATAACTTTTTAGAAGAAATAAAAGAAATTTTTAACTATAACGCGCATATTGTATTTGCGGGAAATTTTGATACTTACGAAGAAATTATTTTAAAAGATAATCTTTTAAAGGAAAATACAACATTTTTAGGAAATCAGGAAGATATGCTCGCGATTAGCGAACTTTGTGATTTATATATAAACCCGCCGAGAAAAGGCGGCGGTTCTTCCTGTGCGGAAGCTCTCTCAAATTAAACTTCGGCGACTGCGGTATAGCCGCTGGTGAAGACTTTTGCGTTGAGACTTTAACAGAAATGAAAGACACAATAATAAAATATATAACAGATAAAGAATTTTACAATAAAATGTCGAAAAAAGCACTGGAAAGGAACGCCGTTTTAACAGACACAAAAAAAGCATTTGAACATATAATTACATCTGCTGAAAATTCAAAATATTGGTGGTAGCAAAATATCCCCTGTCTTACGACAGGGGATATTTTGTATTCAGTAATCTTTAAAATATATAAATTAAAAATCAACTTCTGTACCATAATATACGCAAGTAAGAAGTTTTTCCATTTCCGCCGGAGTAATAGGTCTCGGGTTAGAGCCGGTACAAGCGTCCGAAACGGCCAGCTCGGAAATTTTAGCGACTTTTTCTTTAAACTCATCTTCCAGAACACCAAACTCTTTTAAAGTTTTAGGAATGTTAAGTTTAACATTATATTCGTCAATTTTATCGCAGAGAGCCTTTACACACTCCGAATCGGTTCCTGAAATTCCAACGTTTCTCGCAATATCGGCATAACGAGCCTCCGCGTTTTTAGCGTTGAATTTAATTACATATGGAAGATAAATAGCGTTTGCGCATCCATGAGGAATATGACCTGTTGAGAAAGCCGCGCCTGTTTTGTGGGCCATTGAATGAACAATGCCTAATAAAGCGTTTGAGAAAGCCTGACCGGCAAGACATTGAGCATAGTGCATCTGTTCTCTTGCGTTTTTATCCCCTTCATAAGAAGCCGGAAGATACTCAAATACCATCTGAATAGCCTTTATAGCAAGAGGGTCTGTAAAAGGACTGTTCATTGTGGAAACGTAAGCCTCAATAGCGTGGGTCAAGGCATCCATACCCGTATGAGCGGTAAGATGAGGAGGCATAGTTTCAGCGAGCTGAGGGTCAACAATAGCCACATCGGGAGTAATGTTAAAGTCAGCCAAAGGATATTTTACCCCTGATGAATAATCAGTAATAACAGAGAAAGCAGTAACCTCCGTAGCGGTACCCGAGGTTGATGGAATAGCCAAAAACTTAGCTTTCTGCCTTAATTCAGGGAAAGAGAAGGGTTCAATAACAGCCTCAAAAGTAGTATCGGGATATTCATAAAATACCCACATGGCCTTTGCGGCGTCAATAGGAGAACCGCCGCCCATTGAAATAATCCAGTCCGGTTCAAACTCACGCATAACGGCGGCGCCTTTCATAACGGTTTCAACAGAAGGGTCGGGCTCAACATTTTCAATCAACTTAGTTTCAATACCCGCCTCTTTAAGATAGCCTAAAACCTTGTCAACAAAACCAAACTTTTTCATAGAACCGCCGCCGAGAACCAAAACGGCTTTCTTACCCTTTAAATTTTTAAGCTGTTCCAATGAATCTTTTCCATAATACAAATCTCTTGGTAAAGTAAATCTTTTCATAAAAAGCAAATCCTCCTTAAAAATAATAGAACAACAACACTTTCTTACTTGTTAAAATTTTATCACAAGTGAATAATTTTGTAAAGTATAAATAATATCTTTTTTATATAAAATTCAATATTTAGATATTATCACCAATTTCATATAAAAATACCGGCTTAATATTGGTAAAAAATATTGTTTTATTTCAGAAAATCCGACATTTTTATTATACATACATTTGAAGCGTGTCGACTCAAAGAAACACCGCGCAAAGGAAAATAAAACTGATTTTTTAATTTGTCGGTATTTCCCTGATTTAGTTTTACAGCAATCCGCAGAATTTTCAGTGCCGAACAACAAAATATCTCCTTGGTCAGCAAAAACAAAGCGCTGCGGCCAGCCCGGTCAAAGCCTGCCCTGTCGCAACGCTTTTTGTTTATTTTTAAAGTTCCATTATTCTTTCAGAATAATATTTACATTTTTCTGAACAATATTTTCGGTTTTTTCAAAAGAAACGGGCTTTTTAGAAGTAATATCAATATTTTCAAAAGTAATATCATGAACAGGTTGTTCCGAAAGTCCGGAAACAGATATAGAAGTCTCGGCTTTCCGGCATAAAACATTTTTTATCTCAATATTTTTAAATTCAGGAATTTCCTCAGGTTTAACACTCTGACCCTCTTTTGTATCCATATCATAACCCATAGTAAAAATAATCGCTTCTTTTGAAATTTCAGTCATATTTATGCCGTCAATAAAAATATCCTCAACTACGCCTCCTCGTCCGATACAGCTTTTAAATCTCAGCCCCGTATCTGTTCCGATAAAAGTACAGTCCTTAACATAAATATTTTTAATTCCCCCGGACATTTCGCTTCCAACAACGAATCCTCCGTGTCCGTGATAAACCGTACAGTTTTCAAATTTTACATATTCGCAGGAAACGCCAAGCTTTCTCCCGTCCTCATTTTTTCCGGACTTAACGCATAAAGCGTCGTCGCCAACGTCAAAAGTTGAATCTTTTACAATAACATATTTGCATGAATCGACGTCTATACCGTCTCCGTTTTGAGAGAACCATGGATTTTTAACACTTATATTCTGAATAAGCATATTTTCGCAAAGCCATTGGTGAAGCGCCCATGCGGGAGAATTTTGGAAGGTAGGGCCGTCAAGCAGAATATTTTTACATTTTGTAAAATTAACAAGTACAGGTCTTAAATAATCTCTGTATTTCTTGCATAATTCCTCATCTTTAAGTATAGATGGATTTGGAATAATAGCCTTATTTGCTTCCATAGCCGCCTCGGTCGGCCACCAGATATCTTCTTTGCCCTTCATGACCACACCGCCTGATTCCACAAGCGCGTTCCATGCTCTTTCCGTCATTTTAAATTTTTTAACAGGTCTCCACGCACCGCCGTTTCCGTCAATAACACCCTTACCTGTAATAGCAATATTCTCACATTCCTTTGCGTAAATCGGAGAAATACATCTGTATGTAAAAAAGCCTTCCCAGCTTGTATAAATAAGTTTATAATCGTCATAATTAGGGCTGAATAAAATAACCGCGCCGTCATTAAGATGAAGTTCCACATTACTTTTCAAAATAATCGGGCCGGAAAACCAGATCCCTCTTGGAACAATAACTTTTCCTCCGCCCTCCTCATTACATTTTGATATAGCGGAATTTATAGCGTCTGTGTTCACAAACTTGCCGTCTCCTATGGCTCCGAAATCTGTAATAATAAATTCTTTGTCTTTAAAGGGACAAATTTTAACCTCAAAATCAAAAACACTCATTTATAAATCCTCCATTTTGTTAATTCGTTTACTTATACGACAGTGATTATATATCAGACTTCTGTCGAAACTATAAAAATATTTTATTCAATGGTCAGCGCTTTTGCGGCGCAAAAGCCGGCTTCGCCGCCCGCGTTCTTCGCGGCGCTGGTTCAAGCGAAAGGTTTGCTTTTTAAACGCCGGAAACGTTAAGACGCATTGAATGAAATAATTTTTATTTTTGAATTTGTTGGTATTTCCTTTATATTATATCAAAACTTTATAAAAAGATATAGTAAAATTAAAAAAAATCTGTTAAAATATATATAAGAATTTATAATATTATTAAACCTGAGGATTTCTGATTAAATTCAGCCTGAAACAAACAATAAAAAGCTTATAAGCGAAACAATAAAAAAAATTAACAATAAATCTTTAATAAAATCTGATATATCAAAGAATTATTTTATTGCTTCGCGCTAAAAATTTTGCGAATTGCCATAAGAGGAATGATGTTAAAATGCCAATTAAAGTACCCGATAATTTACCCGCCAAAGAAATATTAAATAAAGAAAACATATTTGTAATGTCGGAAAGTCGAGCCTTCCATCAGGATATAAGACCGCTTAAAATAGTCGTCTTAAATCTCATGCCTAAAAAGCAGGAAACAGAGGTACAGCTTCTTCGTCTGTTAAGCAACAGTCCGTTACAGGTTGACATTACATTTCTGAGAATGGAAAGTCATATCTCAAAAAATACATCAATGGATTATCTTTCGACCTTTTATAAAGTATTTTCGGAAATAAAAAATAAAAAAATAGACGGAATGATTATAACAGGAGCGCCCATAGAACATCTTGAATTTGAGGAAATAACCTATTGGGATGAACTTTCAGAAATTATGGAGTGGTCAAAATCAAATGTGACAAGCACATTACATATATGCTGGGGGGCGCAGGCGGGGCTTTATTATCATTATAAAATACCAAAATATAACCTTCCAAAAAAAATGTTTGGAGTTTTTGAACATACGAGAGTTTATAAACATTATGACCTTCTGAGAGGTTTCGACGACATTTTTTATGTACCTCATTCACGTCATACAGAAATACGCCGCGAGGACATAGAAAAAGTAAAAGAGCTTGAAATTCTTTCCGAATCTGAGGAATCTGGTATATATATAGTCTCGGCAAAAAACGGAAAACAATTTTTTGTGACAGGACATTCGGAATATGATTCAAACACATTAAAGAATGAATACTTCAGAGATAAAAACAAAGGTTTGGATATAGATATACCAAAAAACTACTTTAAAGACGATGACCCTGAAAACAAACCTTTGGTAAAATGGAAATCCCATTCAAATCTGCTTTTCAGTAATTGGTTAAATTACTATGTATATCAAATTACGCCATATGAATTGTAGTTTGGAAAATTTTCATATATAGTCAATCAATTAAAATAAACAAGTTGATTGACTATATCATATCGCCGTTTATTGACAGGAGGCATAAATTTGATAGTAAATATAGATGTAGATTTAACAAAAATAGAAAAAGGCAAAGATAACAGCAAAATTTACAATGATTTAATTACTAAACGAAAAGCCGGCAGAGATAACAGTTTCAAACCTTGTATAAGCGTTATCGTTCCCTGTTATAATGTAGAAAATTATATAGACCGCTGTATGGAATCCATAACCTCACAGACTATAGGAATAGAAAACCTTCAGATTATATTAATTAACGACGCTTCCCCTGATAATACCCTTGAAAAATTAAAGGAATGGGAGAAAAAATTCCCCGAAAACATTACTCTTATCTCATACGATGAGAACTTACGGCAGGGCGGCGCGAGAAATATAGGCTTATGCTATGCCGACGGGGAATATATCGGCTTTGTTGATTCCGACGACTGGATTGAACCTGATATGTATGAGACATTATACAAAATGACGTCAGAAAAGAAATGGGATGTTGTTAAATGTAAGTATATGTTTGACAACGGACTTGAAAAATTTATTAACATTAATTCCACTCCTTCCCCCATTCACTATGAATTTAAAAAAGCGGATAAATTCTATATATGCGAAATTCCCGATAAAGGGAAAAACGGAATATATGGAATGATTTGTACAAGCATATATTTAAAAGAACGTATTCTGGAAAATGAAGTCTATTTCCCCGCTAAACTTGCTTATGAAGATTTGCTTTGGGAACATATAATGATTTTATATATTAAAAATATCTGTATTGTAGATAAAATTTTTTATCATTATTATGTCAATCAAAATTCCACTATACACACAAAAAACGCGCCGCATCATATTGAACAGTTGCCCATAGAAATACTGAAGCTTGAAGAATATAAAAAAAGGGGAGCGTTTGATATCTTTTATACGTTAATTGAACACAATTTTATAAAATGGTTTTTCTTAGAGCCCTTATATATAATATTTGCAAAATTCGACTATATACCCGACATTATTAATTTTATGAAAGATAAAGTACATTTTTTCTTTCCAAACTTTAAAAATGAGCTGGATACTTCAAATTTCAACGACTTGGACAAAATTATGCTGCGTCTCTTATATATAGATGGTGAAATAAAACCGGAAATGTTAGAAGAAGTAAAAAAACTATATTTAGAAACTCTTTAATTAAAAAAGTTTTTATCATTTTAAACAAATATTGAAAAGAGATGAACACATTTGGTAGTAAATATAAACGTAGATTTAACAAAAATAGAAAAAGGCAAAGATAACAGTAAAATTTATAATGATTTAATCGCTAAGCGCAAAGCCGGCAAAGAGAACAGTTTCAAACCTTTTATAAGCGTTATTGTTCCCTGTTATAAGGTAGAAAATTATATAGACCGCTGTATGGAATCCATAACCTCTCAGACCATAGGAATAG
>CAYLJL010000089.1:0-5142 GCA_964384005.1 uncultured Lachnospiraceae bacterium
CTGATATATTCAACAATTATTTTGTTGTCTTACCCTGAAAATTCCGTGGATTGCTATAAATAGCAACCCCTCTTGATACCACGGTATGATAATTTAATCACCATCTATATATAACCTGTTTAAGGAAATACCGACAAATTAAAAAATAAAAATAATTATTTAAAAAATTGAAGCGTCAGTTTTATTTTCCTTTGTGGGCTGTTTACTTAACTTCAATTCCTGTATAATAATAATTTAGTATATCAATATAATTCATACCTTTTTCAGCGAGAGCTTTAGCGCCTGTTTGACTCATACCTACGCCATGCCCCGTACCGCTTCCGTAAAACACAACATCTCCGGATACAGTTTCGACTTTATTTTCAGCTTTTTCCAAAATAACAGTCTCTTTAGTTTTATTATACACCTTTTCCTGTTCAGACCCAAGTATAATAATATTTTCAATATTTGAGAAATCAAAACTATTTTCTTCTTTGTCAAGAGTCTTAATATTTAAAAGTTCCTGCTGTTTTTCGCTGTCACGCCCCAAAACATAAGCCGTAACATTTTGAGAAACCTTTTTATCGGCTGAAACTCTGAAGATGCCGTCCATAGAAAAATTGCGGCTTAAAAGTGCCCCGTCTTCAGACTTTGAAAAAAAAGTCCTTATTGTTTCTTTTTCAAGAGTTATGTTTCCCTTATCCCCTTCGATAATAAGTGAATTTACCCGTCCAAACTTATCCTCAGAGCCAATATACACCTTAGTGACATTTCCTGTATTCTCACCGTTAGCGGCCGCAATTTCCGTCATTTCCGAAAAAGAAAATACCCTTGTCCAGAGGTTTGCCTCCGTTTCCTCCGAATCCAAAACAGCCTTTAAATAAGGAATATCCGTTCCCCAAACATCCTGCGCGTCTGCCGTACTTCCGCCACTTGACGAAAAATAATTACCCTCAATAATCTCTCCGTTATAGTATGCCATAACCCCCTTTGTTTCATCAACAGCGGAATTTGTTTCGGTCTTTTCCGCCGAAAACCCCTCATAAACCTGACAATGAGTTAAGTCACATATATCATAATAGTCGTTTGAATGTTTGGAAGCCTCACAGCTGAGAGCGAAACATCTTGCAACAACAGCCTGCGCCTTTAAAGCCTCCTTATGCCATTCACTTGACATTTCACAGGGAACAACGCCATACAAATATTCGTCAACAGCTAATGTATTGACAACATTAAACCCGGCGCCGTTTCTGACAAACTCAATATTACCCCTGTATTTGTTTCCGCCGATATTAACGGTTCCATTACCGCCATCTTTTATACACGCGAAATAATCAGAACTGTCTAAAATCACGAGAGGATTATTTCCATCAAATAAAACGACAGAATTTTCTTTGCTTTTGACAACTTCCCCGCCGCCCCGGAATTTATTTTTTGACAAAGACGCCTCTCCTTCCGAAGAATATCCGCCAAAATACACTTTCCAGCAATTTATTTCAATTAAAGCGGGAATACCGTTTCCTGAGGAATTTGCTTTTGCTTCTTCAAAGGAATTATAGGTATTATTTGAAGAAATATAATAATTCATTCCCAAAGAAACTGAAAAGCCATTTCCCGATATACTTTCAGTACCATAAAACAAATCATTTTTCATAATACCAAACCGCACCGATGAATTCAAAATATCTATTTGAGAAATATTATTAAATTTTGAGAGCAGTCCGACTCTTATAATATTCTCATTATCGCAAAACACTGCCGTCTGAAAACAAAAAACCGCTATAATTCCACTTATAAAAAAAATTAATTTTCTCATTGGTTTACTCTCCAGTCAAAATATTTTTATAAGATTTTATTTTCCATAATTTCCTTAATTTCATTTTTAAGATTTTCTCTTATTTCCGTTACAAAAGTACTTTTCGGCAAAGAAATATAATATCCCTGGATAAATTCAATTCCAAGCTTTAAAACAGTTAAAAGCTCGTCATAAGTTTCAATTCCGACAGCAATAACGTTTATATTATTTTCCTTTGCATATTTAACAATTTTCATCACATGAAATTGTTTTTCTTCTTTCAAATGAATATCAAGAATAAGTTTTCTGTCAATTTTCACAAATTCAGGTTTTCCATTCAAAAGTGAAAAATCGTCTGTATGTTTCCCGCCAAATTTATCAATAGCAAATTTAGCGCCTATCCTGTTAAATATACCGCTTTTATTTATAACGGTTAAATTATCCGCAAACATAGTAGACAATTCATATACGATAAGATGTCTTACATCACTGTATTTAGTTCTTATATTTTTTAAATCTTCTTCAGTAAGTGAATTAGTCGCTATAGAATTTATAAATAATCTTTTATTATCAAAAATTGACGGATTGCTTTTCACGATTTTCAGACAATTCAAAACGTTCATTTCCTCAAGCAAATAAGCCTTTCCCTCTGAAAGGGCAAGATTAATAATGTCTACAGGAGTAGAGAATATATCGTCGTCTGTTCTTAGCAAGGCCTCATATCCGTATATTGAACAATTCTTAATATTAACTATAGGCTGAAAATGATAAATAGCGGTATTTTCATCAATAAGCTTATCAAGAGCTTTAGTTCTGATTTCCATAAACATATCTCTGTTGTAATTTTCAAGAGAAAAGGAATGAATTGTTTCTTTATAAAGCCTTTTTGTTTCATATAAGGCAAATACCGAATATTTCAAAAGAGTATCTATATCATCGGCGTCAATAGGATAGCAGGCGTATCCGGCAACGAATTTTATTTTAAAATTTCTGCCGTCAGGAGCAGTAAAAACATTAGTTGAAAATTTTTCTTCCCATTCCTGAAATTTTCTTTTAATATCATCTTTTGAATTTTCAGAGTAAATAAAAACCATAAATTCGCCTTTATTTTTAATTCCCGCAAAAAATCCATCAAAAAAGCAGGAGAAGAAAGATACAGCTTTCCTCAGATATTCCTCAGAGACAAATTCGCCATAGGCCTCATAAATTGTAGAATAATAGCTTAACTCTATTGAAGCGAAACATCCGAAACTCAAGTTATTATTTTTTATGTATTCCCCGGTTTTTTCAATAAAAATATCTTTTTTAAGAAAGCCTGTACTATAATCAAAGTCAGGGTCAAAAATATTTTTATATTTTTTTATTATATAATTCGATGCGTCAATAATAATACCTTTTGTTTCATTTTCATTATAATAAAAAATTTTAATCCATTTTTTAATATTGTCGATTTCAACACAATAAATATTTTTTTCATCTTCAAAGGATTTCCAGTTATTATTTTTGAATTTAAGATATTCATTAATAGGCATACTATTAATGTCTCCGACTTTGTTTAAGGCTCCGGCGCCTATAAAATCCGCAATTTCTGACGAATATACTACAATTCCTTTTTCATTCAGTATTTCAACAATGCCCATATTTATGTTAAACATAGCCGCATTGTTTTTAATATTAATTAAAATATTTTTGTATACGCCGCATAAATCCGAAATTTTATTTATGTATAAATCAACCGCTTCAAATCCTGTTTTTGTAAAATCGGGAGTATTTATAGTAAGGTCGGTACTTTCAATTTCTTCTTTTGATTTTTGTAATTTTAAAAATATCTTTCTTGTTACTTTTGAATAAACTACTGTAATTAAAATAATAAATATAATAGAAAAAAGCGAACTTATAAAAATCATTTCAAAAAATAAATTTTGCTTTTTTTCCAGATAAATCAAAATAATATCAGGGTCAGAAACAGTTTTATAATATACTAAAATATCGTTTTTATTTTTTTCTAAAGAAAAGCGCTCTGTTTTACCCTCGGAATAATCTGTCCCAAGAGTTTTCATTTTAATAATTTTTGACAGCTCAATAAAATCCACATTAGATAAAAATTTATTGCTTTCTTCATATTTGCTGAAATCAGCAAAGGTATCCGCGTCCGACAGCAAAACAGAGAAAAAGTTTTCGTCATTTATTTTAACAAAAAACTTTTCAAAATTTTCATTATTATAAGAAAATATCAGCTTAATTTCAGAATTTTTATAATAAATATTTTTTCCAAAAAATATATAATTTTCGCTTGTAAATTTATCCGCAAAAAAATCGGAAAGATATACTTGTTCTTCTCTGCTGTTGTCGGCGGCAAATTCAAGAGCTTCTTCTTTTTTGTCATCCTCGCCTATTGATAATATACAATTATTTTCGTTATCAAATACATATATAGTTTCGGGCGCGTCATCTTTTTTCATATAATAGTCAAAGAAAACCTGAATATCTTTATCGTTTTTATTTTCAATAAAACTCCTTAAATCAGAAGAATTAGCGGCGGAAGAAATATCCGCTTTAAGCTCCTCAATATAATTTTTAACATATAGTTCGTATGAGATAAATTCCGCATCAATATCATTTTTTTTAACATCATAGAAAAATATAAACGCTATGAAAACAAATAATATAGCAAAAATCAAAAATGTAAAAATAATAGCCGCTATACGTTTTCTATAAAATGAGTCTTTAATCAATAGCATCACCTGTCACCTCATTCAGCACTGACCTATGGCGAAACAATAAAAGAATGAACAGACAAATCATAATAAAATCTGATATATCAAATAATTCTTTTATTGTTTCGCGCTAAAAAATCGCTGTAACATCAAAACAATAAAAATCACCTGTTCGGATATTTTTCAAAAAGTGTTTTAACAGATTGATATATAGCCTCGGCAGCAAGCTGTCTGTATTCGGGAGAATTTAACTTAGCTCCTTCTTCTACATTTGTTATAAACCCGATTTCACACAAAGTTGAAGGAACCGTACTTTGCCTGAGTACGATAAAATTTTCTCTTTTAACCTTTCTGTCAAAACTTCCAAGTTTTTCAAGAAGGTTTGCCTGTAAAGTCTGTGCAAGTAAACTGCTTGAAATACCTCTTGATAAAGAAACATCAGCCGCGTTATAATAAAAAACTTCAGTTCCGTTTGCCGTTTCCGGGCTTGCCGAGTTTATATGAACAGAAATAAAAAGGTCGCCGACTGTATTGCCTAAATTAGTTCTGTCATCAAAAGAAGGATAAACATCTGTTGTTCTTGTAGCGTATCCTTTTATATTAGGGTCGTTATCCAAAAGTGCCATAACTCTGTTTACAATATCAAGATTT
>CAYLJL010000089.1:5168-6794 GCA_964384005.1 uncultured Lachnospiraceae bacterium
ATAGCGCCGGGGTCATCTCCCCCATGGCCCGCGTCAAGCACAACAATATTTTTATACTTGGCTTTAGGATTCATAGCATTTATATAAATGTTTTCCTCATCCTCCAAGACGTCAAAAGCCAGGACAGATTTTTCATTAAAGACAACCTTCAAAGATTCTTCGGCAACAGAAATTTGAATATCTGAGAAATTATGGTCGTTTACGGAAATAGACGAACTTTTTACAAAATTTCTGTAATCGCCGTAAAATATAACTTCATAAACCCCGTCGTTATAAGAGTCAATATGCTCCACGCTGTCCAAATTAAAAGCAGCGCCGTTTTTCTTTATAGAAAGAGATGTAATGTAAGCATCATATTTTATATCTCCCGAATCTGAACTCAATACACTCTGAGAGCTGTTTGTCGTCTGAGTGCCTGATGAATTACCGCTTTCAGCGGAAAGATTTGACGCACCGGAAATCGTCTCACTTTCTTTTACAGGGTTTTCCTGCAAATTATTTATAAAATCAACGACAATACTTTTTTTATCTTCTGAAAGCTGTGTTGTATATGGAAAATCACCTTTTAAATCAAATACAACCCTCGCCACATTATCATTTTGTCCCAGACGCACCTTTGAAACAGCAAAATTTGATACAGCAATGCTATCCGACACGGTTTTTATTTTCCCCTTATTCACATCAATAACAAGCCTACGACCATTTTCTGTTAAAACCATAGGAGTAACTTCATATACTTCTCTGTCCAAATTAATAACAAATTTACCGTCTTCGCTCGTTTTCGGGACGTCAACCGAGGTAATATTCGATAAAATTTCATTTACAGACGCTGTTCTTGTCTGAGAATCCCATGAAACATCAAGCCCTACGGAAGAAGAAACAAAACGTAAAGGAATCATAGTTTTATTATTAATAATTTTTGCGGGAACAGACATAGCTGTTGAAACATCGTTTACTGTGGCGTTTGTATCGCCTATTTTAAGTACAACTTTTTTATCATTATAATCTATTGTTACCTTATATGTAGTCTGGTCCCACTGAACCTTTGCGCCAACCTCCTCAAAAACCTCTCTCGCCGGAACAAGAGTAAAATTATTAAAAATAACGGGTGGCATTGTAAGATTTTTCATTTCCTTACCATTTATGTATAAATTGACTTTCTGATTGACATATTGATGATTTACGCCGTCATAATTAAGATTCAGACATACATATTCAACAGTCGCGTACACTGTATTTGAAAATATAAACATAAATAAAAATATCAAAGCGGACATATATTTTTTATGCTTCATTTGTATTTCGCCTCCAAAAAAATGTGTATACAAGAATTATATCAGAAAAAATATATAAAAGATATATTTTATAATTATTTGAAATAAAAATGTAAAATTAGTTGTTTTATTATAGTCAATCAACTTGAAAATGGAAAAAAGGAGGCGAGACAAAAATCATTTTCACAAGGTGAAGGAAAGCAGGCGTAGTCGAAAGCCTGAGCCAACTGACTAAACATAAGTGAAAAGGATTTTTGACCGCCGAACTCATTTATTTTTTAAGTTGATTGACTATAGTAACGTGAGTTCGATAAAAATTTATAGTTAATGGAACCTTTTTCTATCGCAAAAA
>CAYLJL010000090.1:0-5866 GCA_964384005.1 uncultured Lachnospiraceae bacterium
TATAGCGGGAGTTATCGCAAGCTTGTGGATAAGTAACGTACTCTGGGGAAATTAGAAAATACCGATGTACTTAGAAAATACCGATTTAATGCTATAGTCAATCAACTTGAAAATGAGCAAAAAGAGGCGAGCTGAAAATTATTTTTGCCGCCGAACTTGTTTATTTTTAAGTTGATTGACTATATAAAAGGAAACACCGTACAAAGGATATAAAAAAATAATTTTTAATCGGTGTTTCCTTTACTTTAGAAATAGAAAATCAGTCCATATATCCCTTTTTATCGTCAATTTTTTTACACAAATAAATTAATTTGACGTACCTTATTTAAAATGTTATAATAAAATTCAGT
The DNA here is from genome assembly GCA_964384005.1 of uncultured Lachnospiraceae bacterium. Lineage (GTDB taxonomy): Bacteria > Bacillota > Clostridia > Lachnospirales > CAG-274 > MGBC114079. The sequence continues at coordinate 351 of CAYLJL010000090.1, forward strand.
TGTTTATGAGGAAACATTATCTTGAGCTAAGAATTTTGTAGGTTGCTATAACATAAATATAAATACAAACTAACACAAAAGGAGCGATTATATGGACAAGGACAAAAACAGCTGTCCTAAAGGGGGAAAAGGCATAGGCGGACAAGCAGTTATTGAGGGGGTAATGATGAGAGGGAAAAAAGTATATGCCCTCGCTGTAAGAAACAGTTCCGATAAAAAAATAAATATTGAGAAAAAACCTGTAAAAGTTTATTCTGAAAAGTGTAAAATATGGGGTTTTCCCATAATAAGAGGAGTTGTTTCTTTTGTTGACTCTCTTGTACTCGGCATGAAAATAATATCAAGGTCTGCCGAAATGTCGGGATTAAGCGATATTTCAGACGAGGAAGATGAAGAACCGTCCCGTTTTGAGCAGTTTCTCGACAGAAAGTTCGGAGATAAGCTCGGAAATTATATAATTTATTTCAGTGTTTTTATTTCAATAATACTTTCTATCGCTATATTTATGGTCTTGCCTGTATGGATAGGAAGTTTATTCAACAGCATACTTCATCTAAAGGCTTATTTTCTTGGGGTAATCGAGGGACTTGTAAGAATAATAATATTTTTGGGATATATTATATTAACAGCGCAGCTCAAAGACGTAAAGCGTGTATTTATGTATCACGGAGCGGAGCATAAAACAATAAACTGCTTCGAGAGTAACGAAGACCTCACTGTTGAAAATGTAAGAAAACATACAAGACTTCACAAAAGATGCGGAACAAGCTTTCTCTTTTTAGTAATGATTGTAAGTATGATAGTATTTTTATTTTTAAATATAGATACCGTATGGATAAGAATTGTATCAAGAATACTATTGGTTCCCGTTGTGGCGGGTCTATCCTATGAAATAATAAAATGGGCGGGAAAAAACGATAATCTTCTTGTGAAAGTTGTAAGCGCCCCGGGGCTTGCCCTTCAGCTTATAACTACAAAAGAGCCTGACGATTCAATGATAGAAGTAGCGATAGCGTCTTTAAACGGGGTTTTGGAGGAAGAACCGGAAAATCCAAAACCGGCGGATTTGTCAAAATGAATCCGGCCACTGTAAAAGAATGGCTTTTTTATGGAAAAACCATTTTAAAGGATATAGGAATTGAGAGTTATTTTATAGACGCCGAGATATTGTTGATGACTGCATTAAATTTTACAAAAACAGAACTTTTCACAAAAGATAATTATATTCTTACAAAAGACGAAACGGATAAATACAAAAATTTTCTAAACAAACGAAAAAATTTTATGCCTGTTCAATATATAATAGAAAAATGTGAATTTATGGGACTTGAGTTCAGAGTAAACCCGTCAACACTGATTCCGCGGAACGATACTGAAATTCTTGTCGAATACGCCATAAATTATATTAAAGAAAACAACTGCAAAACCGTTCTTGATATAGGAACCGGCTCGGGGGCGATAGCCGTATCAGTCGCTTATTACTGCCCCGATATAAAAGCTGTCGCTGTCGATATTTCCGAAAAAGCATTGAATACGGCAAAAGAAAACGCTAAAATAAATAATGTTTCAGAAAGAATTGATTTTATAAAAAGCGATATTTTTGAAAACATAACCGAGAAATATGATATTATAATTTCAAATCCCCCATATATACAATCAGATATTATAAAAACGCTTATTCCTCAGGTAAAAGATTATGAACCTCTTTCCGCTTTGGACGGCGGAAAGGATGGATTATATTTTTACAAAAAAATAATTTCGGAATGTAAAAATTATATAAATAAAAATGGAGCGCTGCTTTTTGAAATAGGTTACAATCAATCTTTCGAAGTTTCAGAACTTTTATCTGAAAAAGGGTTTGGGGAAATAAAGACAACCAAAGACTACGCAGGACTTGACAGAGTTGTATCATCTGTATACAAACAAATATAAGGAGGAACTTTTACTATGCTCAATAGATTGGAAGAACTCGAAAAGAGATACGTTGAATTATCCGATAAAATCAACGACCCTGATATTATAAGCGATAACGAACTATGGCGAAAACTTATGAAAGAACACAGTGATATTACTCCAATCATTGAAAAATACAAAGAATATAAACGAACTTTAAAAGCTTGTGAGGAAGCTAAAGAGATGATGGAAGACAGCAGCCTTGACGACGATATGCGTCAGCTTGCGAAAGAAGAATTTAACGAAAGCGCAAAAAAAACGGAAACCATCAAAGACGAGTTAAAAATTCTTCTTTTGCCGAAAGACCCTAACGACGAAAAAAATGTTATTGTTGAAATCCGGGGAGGAACCGGAGGAGATGAAGCCGCGCTTTTTGCGGGCGACCTGTTCAGAATGTATTCAAGATATGCCGAACGGCAGAAATGGAAAATAGAAATAATGAGCGCTACGGAAAGCGACGCGGGAGGTTTTAAGGAAATTGTGTTTATGATAAACGGAAACGGCGCTTATTCGCGATTTAAGTACGAAAGCGGCGGACATCGTGTCCAGCGTGTTCCCGCGACGGAATCAAAAGGAAGAATACACACCTCGGCGGTTACCGTTGCCGTACTTCCGGAGGTTGAGGAAGTGGACGTAAATCTGGATATGAATGATGTGCGGATTGACGTATTCCGCGCGTCGGGAAACGGCGGACAATGCGTAAACACAACCGATTCCGCCGTACGCGTAACCCATATGCCGACCGGAATAGTCGTTTCCTGTCAGGATGAGAAGTCTCAGTTGAAAAATAAAGATAAAGCGCTTAAAGTTCTTCGGGCAAAACTCTACGACCTTGAGCTTGAAAAACAACACTCAGAAGTTTCGGCGGAAAGAAGAAGTCAGGTAGGAAGCGGAGACAGAAGCGAAAAAATGAGAACTTATAACTTTCCTCAGGGACGGGTTACAGACCATCGAATCGGACTTACATTGTATAAGCTTGATTCAATCCTTGACGGAGATATCAACGAACTCCTTGACGCCCTGATAACCTCTGACCAGGCTGAAAAACTGGCTAATTTAGCCAATTAAAAGAAACGCTGGCTGTAATTTATTATAGTAAACGCATTTATTTAATGCGTTTACTATAACTAATGCGCACGATTGCGATATGAATGCCCGCTTTCAGCGGTTCGCAAGCCGGCGCTGTAGGAAACGAATAAATTCGTTTCCTAGGGTAGTCAGCGTTTCTTTATATAATTTTTATTATTTTTTCAAAAGCACAATAACCTTAAACAAATCACCGTCAATATTTATAAATATATTTCCCTTGTGCAGTTCAACAATACTTTTTGCAATAGAAAGCCCCAGTCCCGACCCTTCTGTGGTTCTTGAAGCGTCGCCTCTTTTAAATCTCTCAAAAAGCTCGTCGGAATCAAAATTAAGGGGAGCCTTGGAAACATTTTTCATAATAATTTTAACTTCCTCCTCCGTTTCCTCAAGGGAAATATAGGCCCTTGATTTTTCCGGGGAATATTTTATTATATTATTAAGTAAATTATCAAAAACCCTCCATATCTGTTGTCCGTCAATATCAAGAAAAATCGGGCTGTTCGGCAGTTCAATAATAAAATTAATATTTGATTCCTCAATTTTGTTGTTCAGTTCTCCGAGAGTTTGTTTAAGCAACGCCACAACATCCGATTTTGACACATCAAGCTTAAATTGTTTTGAGGAGAGCTTAGACGCATCAAAAAGGTCGTCAATAAGGGTTTTAAGCCTTTGGGACTTTCCGTCTAAAATTTCCACATATTCCTTAGCCGAATTGTTATCAAGTTTTTCCTCTTTCAGCAAGTCGATATAATTGATTATGGAAGTCAGCGGAGTTCTCAAATCGTGAGAAACATTTGTTATAAGCTCTGTTTTGAGCCTTTCATTTTTTATCATTTCCTCAATTTTTTTGTTGATATTGTCATTTATAAGTTTCAGATTTTCAAATGGTTTTTTAAAGGCTTTGCTGTTTTCATAAACCTCTTTCACATTACCCTTTGCCATATTAAAAATACAGTATGATAACTTACAGTACGCTAAAATAAGCTTTATTATTTTATAGACAATTATCAAACCGACTGATTCAAGCACAACCGCCGCAATCATATAAGAATTGTCAAAATAGAAATTATAGAACCACACAACCATAACAAATAAAAACAACGACCCTATAGTTCCTATAATTAGAAATAAATATAATACAAATAATCCATAATTCTGGGTATAGAATATATATTTTGTATCATTGGCGGCGTCTAAAATAAATCTTATTTCAAATTCTTCTTTAGACCTTGAAGGTTTTCTTATCATATTAACAATAAACATTATAGTTAATATACAGAACATAGCAAAAATCATAGCCAGGATTAAAAAGATAATTGTATAAAATATGCTTATAACGGGATAAGCCTCATACTCTCCCCATATAATCCCTCCCAATATGTTATAGTATCCCATACCGCCATTCATATTTCCTAATATAGCGTATAAATAGCTGTCAAAGAATTTTATTGATAAAATCAACAGTATAATTTTCACACAAAGAGGAATTTTTCCGTACTTTGAATAAAGCTTTTTAAAAAATAAATATGCGGAAGCTTTTTCTTTTATCCCAATATAGATAATTAAAACAAAAGATATTAAAAATAAAACGGGTATTATATAATTTGAATAATTAAATATTACTTCCTGTCTTTCCGCGTATTTTAACATAGAATACAGAGAAAAATAATCTTCACCGTAAAAGTTTACGCTTTGACGGTCATACTCGACATTTTTAGGAATAATTATATATCCTGTCAGACCGTTTTGCTCAAATGAGTTAGAAAGAAATTCCCCGTTAAATTTTATGGAACTAAAAATGGTATCGTCAAGGGAGAATTTATAAAAATAATTCTCGTTTTCAATATTGTCATTATTTGTATATACAAATCCTGTACTGTCCTCAATTCTGTATTGAAAACTTTTATTATTTTTCAGATAATTTCTTACCTGTTCATAATTTTCATACACCTCTTTTAAATCTTTATATCTGACAATCAAAATATCCTTATCCGTTTCTTTTACGTCTATATTGCTGTAATAGCTTTCCGGCGCTTTTTCAAAATATAATTCTTCCGCCTCCGTCAGAATTACTTCCGCTTCTTCAGTTTCGTCATCAAAAAACAAAGTCACGCCGTCATCAGCAATTTCTCCGTTTATTTTTTCAATATACTCAGCTGATATATTACGGGCTGAAAGTTCTTTTTCGATTTCTTTTATTTTTTCATAAGCTGACTTCACATCAAAATTTTTAAAATATAAATAAAATCTATTAAGATTTTTCGCGTATCTCACAGTATTGTCATTTATATAGCTAATCTTCGATGTATAAGTATACTCTTTAATATAACATTCATTTGATATGCCGAAAAATCCCGCCAAAAAGAATAATAACGCGGCAAATATTAATACGTATGCCTTTTTACTTACCTTGTTTTGAGTTTCTGTCACATTTTTATCGTTATTTCTGGATTTTGTATCCAATTCCCCACACC
>CAYLJL010000090.1:5876-6754 GCA_964384005.1 uncultured Lachnospiraceae bacterium
AATATATTGGTTTCTTCGGATTAACCTCAATTTTTTCACGTATTCTCCTTATATGTACGGCGACAGTATTTTCGCTGTTCAAAAAAGGCTCGTTCCATACATTCTGATAAATTTCCTCAATAGAAAAAATAACATCCGGAGACTCCATTAACAGTGACAGAATTTTAAATTCCGTAGCCGTAAGTCTGACAGGAGAGTCGTTTACTGATACTTCTTTTGTTTTTTTATTGAGATAAAGTCCTCGTATAAAAATTTCACTGTTGTCTTTTTTATAGGAATTAAATTTAACATACCTCCTCAAATTGGATTTTACTCTTGCCGTAAGCTCAATAAAACTGAAAGGCTTTGTAATATAATCATCGGCGCCTATGTTAAGACCTAAAACAATATCCTTGTCTTCCGACTTAGCCGAAAGAATTATAATAGGAATTTCCTTCTCCCTGCGGATTTTGAGAATTGCCTGAATACCGTCTGTTTTCGGCATCATCAAATCCATTATAATCAGATGAATTTCCTTCTCCTTTTCAAGTATTAAAATAGCTTCAGCGCCGTCCTTGGCTTTATAGACGTTCATTCCCTCATTTGAAAGATAAATGTCTATAGCGTTTAAAATTTCCTTATCGTCGTCCGCGACAAGTATATTATATTTCATTTAATTACCTCCTTGATATAAATATAAACAATCTTATTTAAAAAAAAGCTCACAAAAACATTAAAAAATTATGAAGATTAAGTTTATCATCTACAACCTCTTTTATAGTCAATCAACTTAAAAATAAACAAGTTTGGGCCACGGAAATCAATTTTCGAAACAGCGAAACGAAGTTTCGCATAAAAGTTTAGGTCAAGCCTTTGGGTCAGTGCTTTTGCTTCGCAAA
>CAYLJL010000091.1:0-6671 GCA_964384005.1 uncultured Lachnospiraceae bacterium
AAGCGGTATTAATTTTAAAAAATTATTTTTATTACTTTATTATGCGGTGTTTCCTAAAGAATACATAACTCAGCTTATGGATTTCGCGGATAGATACAATATACCTGTAAAGTAAAATTAAAAGGAGAGTATTCAGAATGAAAATAGGATTTATCGGCGTCGGAAATATGGGCGGTGCTATTATCGGCGGAATGATTTCGTCGGATAAGTATAAGGCGGAGGATATTTCCGTCACGGACTTGTTTAAGGAAAATGTAAAGAGACTTATATCAAAATATGGAGTAAAAGACGGGGAAAGCAACAGAAAAACAGCGAAAAATTCAGATATTTTGTTTTTGGCTGTTAAACCAAATGTTTACAGCGAGGTTATAGAAGAAATTAAGAAAGATATAAAAGATGACAGTATTGTGGTTTCTATCGCGGCGGGACAAAGTATTAATTCGGTTTCGGAACTTTTCGGACGGCGGATAAAGCTTGTGAGGGTTATGCCCAATACTCCGGCTCTCGTCGGCGAGGGTATGGCGGCTGTCTGCGGGAATGAATTTGTTTCATCCGCGGAGGTTGAGAAAATTATCGATATTTTTAATTGCTTCGGAAGCGCTGAAATCGTCCCTGAAAAAATGATGGATATTGTTACCGCTGTGAGCGGTTCGTCTCCCGCTTTCGTCTATATGTTTATAGAAGCTATGGCGGACGCCGCTGTTTTAGGCGGAATGCCAAGAGCTCTGGCGTATAAATTTGCCGCCCAGACCGTTCTGGGTTCTGCTAAAATGGTTCTTGATACAGGTACTCACCCGGGAGAGCTTAAAGATATGGTATGCTCTCCCGGAGGAACTACTATCGAGGCTGTCGCGGAGCTTGAAAGGCTTGGTATGAGAACCGCCGTTATTGAGGCGATAAGGGTTTGTGAGAACAAATCTAAAGTTATGGGGAAACGGTGACAAAGGCGGAAATCAATTTTTAAAATTTTTTTAGTTTTTTTTGGAACCTTTTTCTATCGCAAAAAGGCTGGCCGCAAAGCTGCGCTTTGCTGCCAGCCTTCCAGCCAAGGTTCCAAACCTCCAAAATGCTCTTTGAGCATTAAAAATCGTGGGCTCTGCCCACACCCGCAAGCCTTTTAGTGCCGCAAAGAAGTGCGGGCGGCGAAGCCGACTTTTGCGAAGCAAAAGCACTGACCCAAAGACTTGACCTAAACTTTATTTCGGCTACGCCGCAAAAATTGATTTGCGTGATTTGTTAATAATATCTATTGTTTATTTTATTTAATTATGGTAAAATCATTAGGAGAAATGTGGATTAACCAAAGCGTGTCTGAAAATTATGCAGTTGATTGACTAAGAATTTTTAGTTTTTTGCAGGAGAGTATTATGGAAAATTTTCAAAAAGGTAATGATATTAAGGAAAAAAGACGGAAATATTTTTTTAGTATGATGTTTTTTGTTCTGCTTGTAGCGGCAACGTTTTATTTGCTTCTTAAAGACTGTGATTTTAATAATATTTTAGAAGCTGTAAAAGGAGCGCAATACAGATATCTTATTTTATCTTTTATTATGGCGATTGTATACATCATGGGGGAAGGTCAATGTATTAATATTATAATAAAGTCATTAAAGGGCAGCGCAAACAGATTTTTATGTTTTATTTATGGGTGTATAGATTTTTATTTTTGTGCCGTTACGCCTTCCGCTACGGGAGGACAGCCTATCGCTGCTTATTATATGTCTAAAGACGGCGTTTCCGTCGCGACGTCTACGATAGCTTTGCTTTTAAATACAATACAATATAAACTTGTTCTCCTTGTTCTTGGATTTGCCGCCGTGATTTTTAAATTCAATATTTTCCTTGAGAGTTTTTGGTTTACTTTTATGTTTGTGTTTGGTATAGTCGCTAATATTATAACCATCACTTTATGTTTAGTCGCGATTTTTTCAAAACCCCTTTTAGATAAGGTTATTTATAAAATTATAAATGGCCTGGTAAGGATTAAGCTTATAAAAAACAGAAGGAAAATTATTGAGAAATACAAATATCAGTTTAAGGATTATGAAAAAAGCGCCGAATATATAAAAAGTAATCCTATAGTAAATATAAAAGTCTTTTTTGTGTGCCTTGTTCAGAGAGTCGCTTTGTTCTCTATAGCTTATTTTGTCTACAAAAGCTTTTGCCCTGACGGAAATGTGACTTTTATTGATTTGCTGTCTATTCAGGTCGCGGTGGCTATGGCGGTGGATTCTCTTCCTTTGCCGGGCGGCGTCGGCGCCGCCGAGGCTTTTACTGTTCAGCTTTATACCATTGTGTATGGTCCGGATTTAGTTCCTACGGCAACTTTACTTACAAGAGGTATGAGTTATTATTTATGCGTTTTGGTAAGCGGAATTTTCTTTATTATAAATCATATACGACATAGTGTGAGAACTTAGCGGAACACTATGAATATAATTTTACAAACAGACGCCGCCGGGCAAAAACGCCGGAATCTTTCGGACGAAACCGTTAAATTGTTTTGCCGTCAGCGTCAAAATCAGTATATTCCGAGCTCAGAAAGGAGAGTTACAACAAATGATAGGTTTTTATAATTACACTGTTATTCTCACATATATAAGTCTCGCGGCTTCGGTTACAGGTATTTTTATATGCACAAGCGGAGCGTGCGGCGGCAGTATCCCAAGTTCTCTCTGGGGGATTTTATGCCTTATGATTTCCGGCGTGTGCGATATGTTTGACGGAAAAGTGGCAAGGTCTAAGAAAAATCGTACCGAGGCTCAGAAAAAATTCGGAATACAAATAGATTCGCTTGCCGATATTGTCGCGTTTGGCGTTTTGCCCGCCGCAATCGGATACAGTGTTTTGATTGAAGCCGGTAATGTTGTGAAAAGCGGCTGGATTGTGCTGTTTTTTGCTCTTTTTATATTTTTTGTACTCGCCGCGCTGATACGTCTTGCTTATTTTAACGTTATGGAGGAGGAAAGACAGAGCAAAACCGCCGAAAACAGAAAAGAATATGAAGGGCTTCCTGTTACGAATACGGCTCTTATTATGCCTTTTATTTATATTTTTAAATTCAGGATAGGCAACGGTTATTTTTATATTGTTTATTCTATTGTTCTGTTTCTCGTAGCCTGCGCCTTTATTATCAAATTCAGAGTGAAAAAAGTCGGTATGAAAACAATGCTTCTGTTCTTACTTGTGGGCGTTATTGAATTTGCTTTTATTTGTATTGAGGCTATGAACTGATATTCCAGATATATATCGGCGACAAGGCGGTAATTAATCGCTTTTTATGTAAAATATTAAAAAACGGTAAGGAGTTTTTTATGCGGAATGATTTTGAGTTTGAAGTCAGAAACAGAAATGGCGAGCTTATAGAGAGTTCTGTCAGACAGGATACGTCTCTTAATTTTTTGTACGGTTCTTTTTACGGAAGAATTATTCTTAAATTGCTGAGCAGACCCTTTGTATCAAAAATTGTCGGCTCGTATATGAACAGTAAACGCTCTTGTAAAATGATTGACGGATTTATAGCAAAGCAAAATATTGATATGAGCGATTTTGAGGACAGAGAATTTAATTCTTACAATGATTTTTTTACAAGAAAGGTCAGAGAGGGAAAAAGGCCTGTTGATTTTAACAAAAATAATTTTATAAGTCCCTGCGATTCAAAAATGTCAGTTTACAAAATTGACAGCGACAGTGTTTTCTCTATTAAAGATTCTTTTTATTCCGTTTCCGATATCCTGGGCGGCAATCCGAAAGCGTCTGAGTTTCTGGAAGGCTGGTGTCTTATTTTCAGGCTTGCCGTAGACGATTATCACAGATATTGTTATTTCGATAACGGTTCTAAAGGTGAAAATATTTTTATTAAAGGCGAGCTTCATACTGTTAAGCCTATTGCCCTGAATAAATACAATATTTACAGAAGAAATTGCAGAGAATATACTTTTTTGCGGACGGAAAATTTCGGAGAGGTCGCTCAGATTGAGGTCGGGGCGATGATGGTGGGGAAAATTAAAAATTTTCACGGTGTGCATCAATTTAAACGAGGCGAGGAAAAAGGCTTGTTTGAGTTTGGCGGTTCGACTGTTATACTGCTTGTTAAGAAAGATACCCTTTTAATTGATTCGGATATTGTGAAAAACAGTGAAAACGGTATTGAAACGGCGGTGAAAATGGGCGAGAAAATAGGCGTTAAATTTGATATAGGCAATCAACCTGAAAAGTGACAAAAGAAGGCGGGGTGAAAATTATTTTCGCAAGGCAGAGGAAGGAGAGCATAGCCGGAGCCTATGCCGACTGACGATAACGCCCGCGGATTTGTATATCTCAAAATAAAAGGAATTTTAAAAAATTATAAAAAATAAAAAAATTGTATTTACGGAGGTGTTTTTATTTATGAAAAAAAATATTTGTTTGTACAAAAAAGCCGCAGCGATGGCGCTGGCTTTATTTATCGCTATGGGAATGAATTTATCCGCTTTCGCGGAAGATGACCGGACGGAGGAAAATCTTTCTGTTGTTGTGAGCGATACGGCGGACGACGAAACAGAAAAAGATGAGTCCAGGAGGTTTAACTTCACAAATGAAAGAGCTGAGGGTTTTGTCAGCGTACTTACAAACCAAAGAGGAGAGGCTCCTGTTTTCTCTGAGGAAAAAGGATATGGTTTTGTTTCCGAAACCTGCGCTATGCCCGCAAGAGAGGTTGACATTTCTGATATTTTCTCAAAGGACGACGGCTTTTATATAAATGAGAAGGACGAAAGCCGGTTTGTTATGGTGAACGGCAAAGGTGAAACAATCGAACAGAGCCAGTGTACTACTTATAATTTTGGCGGAATGGTTTTTCGGGTTGCCGTACCCGCGGGCGCTTATAAAATTGAGGTTGAGACGACAGGCGGCGCGGACGTTACGTCTATGTCTGTTTCCGGTATGCAGACAACGAGAATTGAGTCAAATAAATTCTGGGACGCCGCTAAGCTTGTTCCCGTTAAAAATGTAGCTGAATGGGACGGAAATATATGGTCGTTTAACTTTGTGACAGGACTTCCGTATATTGATGTTGAGATTGAGCCTAAGGCCGCGAATACTGACGTTGGGGTAAAATCCATTAAAGTTACTCCTATCGCCAAAGAGTATGGCGGAAAACCGACAATATTTACTCTCGGGGATTCAACAGTTAAAAGCTATACTTTTGAGGAAGCTCCTATGTGCGGATGGGGACAGGTTTTTGACAGATTATTTAATCCCGACACTGTTAATGTTGTAAATTATTCAATGGGCGGCCGCTCATTGAAAACTATGTATCAGGAAGGCAGACTTAACGATATACTTCTTAACGGCAGGGAAGGCGACTATATACTTATTCAGTCGGGACACAATGACGAGAGAAACGGTACGGATACAGGTACCGCGGACGGGGAAAACGCGAGATTCGGCGGTGGTTCCACGGAGGAAATGTATAAAAAATATATAACGGATTATTATATCCCTGCTATAAAATCAAGAGGTATGATTCCTATTCTTGTTACTCCTATGACAAGAGCAGACGGAAGTCCTACGCCTAATCACGTTTATAAAAATTCTTTCACAACAAGAAAATTTCCCGATGTTATGAAAGAAACGGCTAAGGAAATCGGTGTTACTCTTGTTGACCTTAACTCAAGAAGCGTCGAGTATCTGAATGAAATCGGCACCTCCGGCACGACGGCTGTCGTGATGTCTCTTGAGGCGGGAGAAACGCCGGGAAAAACCAGCAGCGGAAGCTATGCCAACGGAAACCCAAGCCTTAAAGTCGACGGAACTCATTTTAAAGAAGCTCTTGCCAAACAATACGCCAGAATGATTGTGGAGGAAATTTATAAAGCTTATAAAAACGGGGATTCAGACGCCGGAGCTTTTATTCAGACGTTTTTGAAGGACGATGTTATAAAAGCTCTTGAAAGCGGCGATTGGAGCAAAGTTTATCCGGAAGTGTGCAACGATACCGTTTCAGGTATCGGAGCTTATTACAGAAATCAGATTGAGAAAATGGTACAGTTGGGGGTTATGAGCAAGGATAAAAACGGAAATTTCAATCCCCTTGACAATATGTATGTTGAGGAATATATTGACGCTGTCTCCACACTTTGGAATATTGACAAAAGCCGGATAAAAGGCTATAAAAATATGCCTCTTACAAGAGAGGTTATGGCGGCGATTCTATACGACGCTTATAATCTGAAATTTACGGAAAAACCTGCTTATATGACGGATTATAACGGTACTAATCTTTCTCCTGACGACCCTAATTATGACCCGAATCTTATTGGGGAAGAAGCTCAATATTATCCTTTGGCGGGATTCGGCACTCTTACAGACACGGATAAAATTTCAGAACAGTATGCGGAAAAGGTTAAGGAGGCTTATAATCTTGGACTTATACGTTCCGAATGGGATATTGAAAGAGGTACTATGAAAAACGGCGTTAAGCTTTCTCCGAAACAGGTTGTATCAAGAGCGAAAGCCGCTAAAAGCTTATATTTTGCATGGGTTCTCTCTAAACCTGTTTCAGATGAGACTGACTGGCTTTTAAGCGAGGAATAGAAACAGGAAAATATAATCAGATGCTGTTGAATAAATTAAGATAACGTGAGTTCGATGAAAAATAACAGCGAAACGACAGTTTCGCACAAAAGTTT
>CAYLJL010000092.1:0-6665 GCA_964384005.1 uncultured Lachnospiraceae bacterium
AAATATTTTTTTGTTGGACCGGAGTAATTTCGCAGTTTCGAAAGAAGTCTAATAAAAATAATTTTGTAAAAAAAATATGCCAAAGTTCGGCAGGAAAATTATAAAAAATGGAGGAATTCGTGATGGGAAGAATTATATCTGTTTCTAATCAGAAGGGCGGCGTCGGAAAAACTACCACAGCTATTAATCTGAGCGCTTGCATCGCTGAAATGGGAAAAAAAGTCCTCGTTATTGATTCTGACCCACAAGGTAATACTTCCAGCGGGTTGGGTATTTTTAAAAGCGATATTAAAAAAACTTTATACAGCTTGATGAGCGGAGATTCGGAAATAGATGAGGCTATTATGAATGTGGAAAATATTGATAACCTTTTTATTATACCTACCGATATTAATTTATCAGGAGCGGAAATTGAACTTATTAACGTCGACGGCAGAGAATTTATTTTGAAAGAAATAGTTTCTAAAATTAATAAAAATTTTGATTTTATAATTATAGACTGTCCGCCTGCCCTGAATTTGCTTACTATAAACGCTTTAGTTGCTTCTAACGCTGTTATTGTTCCGCTTCAGTGCGAATATTATGCTCTTGAAGGTCTTGCTCAGCTTATGTATACAATAGATTTGGTTAAAAAGAAACTTAATCCGGAACTTGTTGTCGAAGGGGTTGTATTTACTATGTTTGATTCAAGAACAAATTTGTCAGCTCAGGTCGTTGAGGAAGTTAAAAAATATCTCGATAAGGATATTTATAAAAGTATTATTCCAAGAAACGTACGATTGAGCGAGGCTCCAAGCCACGGCTTGCCTATTAATTTATACGATTCTAAGTCGAAAGGAGCAGAGGCATATCGCTTACTTGCCGAAGAGGTCGTTTTTAAAGAAAATTAATATGCTAAATTATATCAAAATAATAAAATAATGATATTGACAAACTATAAAAAAATGATATGTTCAACAATTATTTTATTGTTTTGCTTTGAAAATCCCGCGGGATATATAATTTAATTAGTTTATTGTAGTTATAGTCAATCAACTTGAAAATGAGAAACGGAGGCAGGCTGAAAATTATTTTTGCAGGACAGCGGAAGCTGAGATATGCCGAAAGCCTGTGCTGACTGACGATAAGGCAGCAAAAAGGATTTTTGGGCAGCGAACTTGTTCATTTTTTTAGTTGGTTGACTATATATTCAGGTGTTGTTGTGAAAAACATACCGTTTGATGATTTTATTTTTAAAGAAAGGATTATATGATGTTTTATGACGCATAAAAAGGGTTTAGGTAAAGGTATTGACGCTTTATTTGATAAAAATATCAATAATAGAACTGAAGGCGACAATAATACCGATATTGATTTGGACGGAAAAAATATTGTTATAGAAGTTGATATTAACAAAATTGAACCTAACAAAAATCAGCCAAGAACAGGATTTGATGAGGAAAAAATAGCCGAACTCGCTGAATCTATAAAAGAAGTTGGTATTGTGCAGCCTATTGTCGTTAAAAAAAACGGCGATTTCTTTATGATTATTGCCGGTGAAAGAAGATGGAGAGCCGCAAGAAAAGCAGGTCTTAAAACAATTCCTGTTATTATAAGGGACTATGATGAGCTGAAAACTCTCGAGGCTTCTTTAATAGAAAATATACAAAGAGAAAATCTTAATCCTCTTGAGGAAGCTTTTACATATAAGAAATTTTATGATGAGTTTAATTTTAATCAGGAAACTATAGCAAAAAAAGTCGGTAAAAGCAGAACGGCAATTACTAATTCTATGCGCCTTTTAAATCTTGATAAAAGAGTTCAGAATTTTTTGAAAGAAAATAAACTTTCAGGCGGACACGCAAGAGCTTTACTATCTATTACTGACGGCGATTTACAATTTGACGCCGCTGAAAAGGTGATTGAGGAGGGCTGGAGTGTACGTATGACGGAAGATTTTGTAAAAAAATTTCTCGAAAATACTGAAAAGCAAAATTTAAAAAATGAGAATGAAAAAGGAAAAAAAGCGCAACCTAATTCTGAGATGTATAGCCAGATAGCAAAAAGGCTTAATGATATTTTAGGAACTAAAGTTAATATTAAAAACGGTAAAAATAAAGGAAAAATAGAAATTGAGTATTATTCCGACGAGGAACTTGACAGAATTATATGCTTATTTAATGAGATAAAAAGTGTTTGAAAATAATACATTGACGGTTGTTCTTCGTAATTGTTTTTTTATTTTTACAGAAAGGAAAAAAATTGGTGTTGAATTATGATTTTTTTTGATTTTATCAATGAAGGAAGCGCTTTTATTATTTTAGGTCTTGTGATATTTTCTTTATTACTTTTTATACTTTGTATTGTGGCAATTTGCAAAATCTCTAAATTGAAAAAACGAATTAATCAATTTATGGGTGATAAAAAAAGCAGCGATTTTGAAGATATGCTTAAAAGTTTTATTGAACAGTCAAACGCTATTGATGAAAGACACAGCAGAATTATTAACGATATCAGAGCTGTTCAGAGAGATTTGAGATTTTGTATACAGAAAATAGGCATTATAAGATATAACCCCTTTGATGATGTTGGCGGCGATTTATGCTATGCTGTCGCTATTTTGAACCAGAATAACGATGGTTTCGTTCTTAACAGCGTATATTCCAGAGACGGATGTTATACATACGCCAAGCCTATTGAAAACGGAAAATGCCCTAAGTATAAGCTGTCAGCTGAAGAAGAAGAAGCTGTTATCCGTGCCGTTAAATCCGAAAAAAAGGGAGAATAAAAGTTTTTATGAAACAAAAATGCTATAGTATTTGATAAAATTTTTATAATTTATAGCAAAGCAATAAAATAATGCAATCGACAAAGCATAAAAACCTGATATATTTCACAATTATTTTGTTGTTTTGCCTTGAGAATTTTGCGGATTGCTATAAAAGCAAATAGCAGTTTATAAACACTGATATTTGCTTTTTTTTATATATAGCAAAACAATAAAACAATGCGGACAGCGCTTATTGAAAAAAGCGGGGGAAAAACTTTTGTGCGAAACGGACGTTTCGCTGTTATTTTTCATCGAACTCACGTTAAATAATTATTTTGTTGTTTTGCCCTGAAAATTTCGCGGATTGCCATAGATACTTTAATCTTTTAAGAAGGATAAACAAAGTTTATTGAATTCGTCAGAATCTTCTTCATTAGGCAAATTTTTTCCTTTTAAAAGCTTTACTGTTACGGCGGGATTTAAAGTTTTTAAAGTTTCAGAGCTTTTATGTGAGTCTGTAAGTGAATTTCCATAAATTATTAAAATCGGAATATCTATTTCCGGCAGAGAGTTTTCTATTCCTATCTTAAAGCTGTTTGTTATAAATGATGTGAATAAATATCGATTTTTACCGCCTCCTTTATGTGAATAAGCGTAAAGATTATTTATTTTTTCCTTTGTCACAAAGGCGGGGTCTGAATATACCTCATCTTTAAGGAAGATTTTTAAAGCTTTTTTTGAGTTGAAATAGTTAAAAAATAAATCTCCGAGTATGGGAAGGTCAAGAGGAAGCTTCTTTAATATATCTGAAAATCCTGTCTTTTTAGGTGTGACGGGCGGACAAACCAGACATATTTTTTTGAAATTATTCGGATTGAAAATATATGACATTGCCGAAATTGAGGCGGAGGTGTTTGAGGCGATTATTGAGACAGGCTCTTTTATTATATCTGTTATAAAATCGTTTATAAGGCATACGTATAGGTATGACGAGTAAGTTATATCCACACGCTCAGAGTCTCCATAACCTAAAAGATTTATTAAGTATAATTTGTTATTTTCAGCAAGAACGGATATGTTTTTATTCCATTCTTTTTCATTTGTTCCCGGTATGAGAGAATGTACCAATAGCAGGGGAGCGCCTTTCCCTGTTGTTTTATATGATATTTTGCCGAATTTCCAGTTATATATATGTTCCTCAACGTCATTTCCTTTTTTAGACGGTGAGAGAGTCTTTTCCGCGTTATTGAATATTTTTACATTTATTGCTATGGCTGAAAGTACCGCTGTTGTTGTTATCGCTATGAGTTTTGATTTTATCTTCATAAGTTTTATCAGTCCTTTTTTATATATTCAGTTATTTTTTTGTCACGAAAATCAATTTTTAAGGCAATGTTTCGAGATTATTTTTAGAAGTTTGAAATCCTCCGCTTATGGGTGTCAGCGGCAAAGAACAGTTACGTTGCCGGCCTTTTTTCTATGGAAAAAGGTTTCAAAAAATCTTTAAAAATTGATTTCTGTTGTTTTTTATTAAATTTCATTGTATTTTTATACAGTATGTGGTATTATTATTAATAAGAAGTTATTTTTGAATTGTGCAGTATTTCCTTCATATTTTATTATACCATATTTTATATTATAATACAAAAATTACTTTATTTTTAAGGAGATTTTTTAATGGATTTTAAAGAATTAATCGCTGAGGCTTTAATATCAGTTATTGCCGAAACCGATAAAAACGAGATTTATAATTTGATTGAAACGCCTTCCGATTTATCAAAGGGAGATTTCGCTTTTCCTTGTTTTAAACTTGCTAAAGTGATGAAAAAAGCACCCCCTTTAATCGCAAAGGAAATTTTTGAAAAACTTGAAAAACCTAAGGAAATTGAAAAAATAGAGGTTATTAACGCTTATATTAATTTTTATATTGATAAGTCGATTTTTATAAAAGAAATTCTTTTAAAAGTATTTGATGAAAAAGAAAATTACGGTAAGTCCGATTACGGCGGGGGAGGCAATATTGTTATTGATTATTCATCGCCTAATGTGGCTAAACCTTTTCATATAGGACATCTGCGTTCTACCGTTATCGGTAACGCGCTTTACAATATATTCAACTCTGTAGGATACAAAAGCGTCGGAATAAACCATTTAGGCGACTGGGGCACTCAGTTCGGAAAGCTTATTGTCGCTTATAAAAACTGGGGCGACAAGGCTTCCGTTGAAAAAGACGATATTAAAGAATTAAGCCGGATTTATGTTAAATTTCATGAGGAGGCTGAAAAAAATCCGGAACTTGACGAAGAAGCCAGAGGCTGGCTTGTTAAAATGCAGCAGGGCGATAAAGAAGCTCTTGATTTGTGGAAATGGTTTGTCGATATCAGTATGAAGGAATTTAACCGGATATATGACAGGCTTAACATTAAATTTGATTCATATAAGGGTGAAAGCTTTTATAATGATAAAATGGACGCTGTTGTCGATGAAATAAGAGAAAAGGGTCTCCTTACCGAAAGCGAGGGCGCTATGATTGTCGACCTTAGCCGGTTTGATATGCCTCCTTGTCTTATTTTAAGGCGGGACGGCGGTACTTTATATCCTACAAGAGATATCTCCGCCGCTATTTACAGAAAAAATACTTATGATTTTGACAAATGTGTTTATGTGACCGCTCTTGACCAAAATCTGCATTTCGCTCAGTGGTTTAAAGTTATAGAACTTTTAGGATATGACTGGAGCTGTGATTTGGTTCATGTTCCTTTTGGTCTTGTAAGTCTCGGCGATGGAAAACTTTCTACAAGAAGCGGACACGTCGTACTTATGGAGGATATTTTGAACAGCGCCGTTGAAAAGGCAGGAGCTATTATTGAGGAAAAAAATCCTGACCTTTATAATAAAGAAAAAACGGCGGAAGATGTTGGTATCGGTGCGGTTATTTTTAACGACCTGTACAACAGCAGAATTAAAAACGTTGTCTTTGATTTGCAAAAAATGCTTAACTTTGATGGAGAAACAGGCCCTTATGTTCAATATACCCATGCCAGAGCCTGTAGTATATTGAGAAAAGCCGATATTTCAGAGGTTGATTTTGATATTGATTTTTCTCTGCTTTGTGATGAGGCTTCTGTTGATGTGTGCAGGGCTTTGGCGGAATATCCGAAAAAACTTATTGACGCGGCGGAAAAATATGAACCCTATATCGTGACAAGACATATTGTGGCTTTGTGTCAGGCTTTTAATAAATTTTATCACGACAATAGTATTCTTGGAAGCGACGGCGAGGTCAGAAAGGCGAGAATCGCTTTGACCTATGGGGTGAAAACAGTTATTTCCTCAGGTCTTTCTATACTTGGAATAAACGCTCCTGAGGAAATGTAGTTAAGAAACACCGCTCAAAGGAAAATAAAAATAATTTTTATCTTTGAATTTTCTGTATTTCCTTAAAAAAATTTGTGAGCTTATAAAAAAAGGGGGTTATTTTTATGCGTCATCTGACAAAAAATATTATTTTAGGACTTGTGTGGCTTGTGTTTACCGCCGCCGGCAATATTATAGCGCAGTTGTTGGCCGGAGAGGAAAGTATAAATTATACAAGACCTGCCGTTTTTGGTCTTATACTTGGAATTATGGCTTTTGCGGGGTTTACTTTTGCCGACAGAATTAAGGAAAAAAATAAGGAAGGGTAACAGAAATCGGAGTATGATATTACTTTTTATACTCTGACTCGATTTATGTAAGGCGGTCTGTAAGTTTTGCTTATAAATTTTAATTATAACATGAGTTCGACAAAAATTTATAGTTAATGGAACCGTTTTGCCAAGGTTCCAGACCTCCAAAAATGTTCTTGGAGCGTAAAAACCTTGAGGCTCTGCCTCAAACTCCGCAAACTTTTTTTAAAAAGTTTGACAAAAACTTT
>CAYLJL010000093.1:0-3290 GCA_964384005.1 uncultured Lachnospiraceae bacterium
AGGCGGGCTGAAAATTATTTTTGCAGGGCGGCGGAAGGAGAGCATAGTCAGCTGCCTATGCCGACTGGCTAAACATAAGCAAAAAGGATTTCTGACCGCCGAACTTGTTTATTTTTAAGTTGATTGACTATATATAGTCGGTTAAATTATATCAAAACAATAAAAGAATGAACAAACAAAATTTAATATAAACTGATATGTCAGAGAATTTTTTTATTGTTTTGCACTAAAGCTTTTGCGAATTGCTATAATATAAATAAAAAGAAACGGAATGAAAATTATTTTTTTTATTAGCTATAAAATTTGTTAGCTATAAAATACAAATGACGGGATTTATGAGTTCAGAAGGGAAACGGAATATGATTAAAAGACGAATTTTACCGATTTTTTTTGTTATTTTTATTTGCCTGGGTTCTTTGAATATTACAATTCTGGAAGCGGCGGAAAAAACAATAAGAATACCCGATTACAATATGGAGGGATTTATATATACAGATGATATAGGTTTAAGAACAGGATATAGCTATGATATTTTTCAAGAAATAGCAAAATATACCGACTGGAATTATAAATATGTCAAATGCGACAGGAGTCAATGCCTTGAGATGCTGAAAAACGGCGAGCTTGATATTGTTGACAGCTGTGTATATACAGATGAAAGAGCGCTGGAAATCAATTACTCTGATATGAACAGCGGATATGGGAATAAAATACTTATAACAAAAAGAAACAACGATAAATATATTTCAAATGATTTTAAAAATTACAGCGGAATGAAAATAGGTATAGTAAACGAATCTTTCTGGAAAGACTCTATTAATAAAATCGCTTCCCAGAAAGGTTTTGAGCCTCAGATAATTACTTTTTCGTCTTATGCGGAAAATTATGAGGCCCTTGATAACGGAAGCGTGGACGCTATCCTGACGATGGGTATACAGGACTCAAAAGAGTATAACGCGCTTTTTGAATTTGCTTCAGAGCCTTTTTACTTTGCCGTAAATAAAGAGAATACGGAACTTTTAGGCGAGCTTAACCAGGCTATGCGTAAGGTCTGGGACGACGATAATACATATTTTTTGAAAGCGTATAATAAATATGCTGAAGATGAAAAGAGCAGCGAGTTTTTTCTTACAGACGAAGAAAAACAATATATTGAGGAGAATCCTACAATAAGAGCCGCATTTGCGGACAACAGGACGCCTATGACGGTTTTTGACGACGAGAGCGGGGAATATACGGGAATTGTTATTGATATTATAAATCTTGCGGCTTCAAAAGCGGGCTTTGAGGTTGAATTTGAAAAAGCGGAAAATTATAAGGACGCTATTCAAAAAATACGGCAGGATGAAAGTGATATAATCTGCGACTTTTTCTCTAATTACAGCTGGGCGGAAAAAAACGGGATAAAAATGACAGCTCCTTATTTGGATTCTCTTGAATACAGTGAGGTTATCAATAAAGACAAGGTTGATTATGACAAAAAAGCTTTGAAAATAGCTTATGTTGATAACTATTTTTTTAATGAGAAATTCTTGTTTACAAAATTTGACCGGGAACAAATGACTTTGTATAAATCAGAAGAAGAATGTATCGACGCCGTGAATAACGGCGACGCCGACGCCGCCTATCTTATTTCTTATGTCGCTGAGAAAATTGTAAGAGAAAAAAATTATTATGATGTGGAAATATCGGAATATCCTGAATTCCGTCATGCTATATGCGTAGGTGTGGGTAAAAACGAAGACACAAGATTGTTTACTATTTTAAATAAAGCCATTAAAAGCATAAGTACGGACGAAATAAACGCTATTATAGTAAAGCACAATATCTTTGACAAATATGATGTTGATATGAGTTTATTTATTAAAAAATACCCTGTTATATTTATTGTCGTTCTTTTAGCGATTATATTTATTGCCGCAAATGTTATTTACCGCATTTTTAAAATCAAGAAAAAATACGATAAAACAATTTTTAATCTGGCTTATATTGACAAGATTACGGGAATCTGGAACATAAACGGCTTTATTTCTGAAGTAATGAAAAAAATAAACGAAAATGATTTTAAAAATAAAAAATTCGCTCTTATATCTTTTGATATTTCAAAATTTCGTGTGATAAACGAGCATTACGGCAGATTTGTGGGAGATAAAATTTTAAGATATGTTTCAAATAACCTTAACAATGAACTTCCCTATGGCGGAGTCGTCGCAAGGTCGAGTATGGATAATTTTCTTGTTATGATTCCTTTTTACGATAAAAAAGAATATTTCAGCTTTTTAAAAAGAACATATGAAAAAATGAGATATTATGAGGACGGAGGTATCGCTCTTAAACTGATTTTTCAATGCGGCATATATCTTATTACCGATAAAATCGTAAATGTCGACGCCGCTATCAATATGGCTGAAACAGCAAGAAAAGAAGCAAAAACCACAAGAAATGATAAAATTGTTATTTTTGATAAAAAAATGGAAAATAAAATTATCCGTGAAAAGGAAATTAAGGAAAATATGGAACGCGCCCTTGACGAAAGGGAGTTCATTGTTTATTATCAGCCTAAAATCAATATCAAAACAGAGGAGATTGTCGGCGCGGAGGCACTTATCCGCTGGATTTCAAAAAAGAATGGTTTTATGAACCCGGGAGAGTTTATCCCTATTTTTGAAAGAGAGGGATTTATTATTGAACTTGACTTTTTTGTACTTGAGGAAGTTTTTAAATTAATAAAAGAATGGTTTGATAATGGAAAAAACCCTATTAAGATTTCAGTAAATCAGTCAAGGATTCACCTTAGCAATCCGTTTTATATCGAACGCCTTGAAAATCTTATTAAAAAATATGAAATACCGACAAAATATATTGAACTTGAACTTACGGAAAGTCTTTTTATGGAAATAGATACCGCCCTTGAGACGGTCAATAAACTTAAAAGCCTTGGCTTTTCAATTTCTATCGACGATTTCGGCTCAGGATTTTCCTCTCTCAATATGCTTAAATCAATGCCTATTGACGTTGTGAAAATTGACAGGGAATTTCTTAACGAGTCGGAAAATTCTAAAAAGGCTCAGAAAATTATATGCAAAATTGTTGAAATGGCGGCGGAGCTTGGCATGAATGTTATCTGTGAGGGGGTTGAAAAAGCCGAACAGGCTAAATTCCTTAAAAGTATAGGCTGTTATTATGCTCAGGGATTTCTATACGCTAAGCCTATGCCTGAAACAGAATTTCGCGATAAGGTGAAAAGTGTTATTGAAAAAATAAAATAGGGTGAATTCTTATGGCGGAAA
>CAYLJL010000093.1:3300-6560 GCA_964384005.1 uncultured Lachnospiraceae bacterium
TTTAACGTTTTCTCGATATTTTTAAGGCTTATTCTGGCGGTTGGCTTCGGAGGAATAATAGGACTTGAGCGAAGAATGAGAAAAAGAAACGCGGGGCTCAGAACATTCGCGCTTGTGTGTGCCGGCTCCGCACTCGCTATGCTGACAAACGAGTATTTGATTTTACGTTATAACGCGGCGGTAGACCCGGGAAGAATGGCCGCTCAGGTTATAAGCGGAGTCGGCTTTCTGGGAGTCGGAACGATTATCTTGAATGGTGAGAAGGTCAGAGGACTTACTACGGCGGCAAGCCTGTGGGCAACCGCCGCTGTGGGAATTGCCGTTGGAAGCGGTTTTTTTCTCGGCGCGCTTTTTGGATTTTCTGTTATTTTTATTTCTACTACTTTTATGTATAAATTTGAGGAAAGGGCGGATAAAAGCAATAAATTTATTACGGTATACGCTGAAATTAAAAAAGAAGCCGGACTATCCCGCCTTGTAAAGTATATCACTGATAATGATTTCTCTCTTTATTCTGTTGAAAAATTGGAAAAAAAGAAAGAAAACGATGATTTGTGTGTTTATGTTGAAATTAATCTTAAAAGGCACGTTGAGCATGGGAAGATTATTTCAGATGTCAATTTGATTGAGGGCGTTATATACGCCGAGGAATTAAAATGAGAAACGTGTCTTAAAATTAACGCTTTGCGGTAAATGATTGCTTTTTGACAGTATGAAATTCAGCAGTTACAGCAAGATAGAAAAGAGGTTTTTTTATGAAAAAAATAATATTTTTTACGGGGTTTCTTCTTTTGTGCTTTTGTATTGGCGTTATTGGCTGTACTCCCGTTAAAAATACATATGAACGGGGATTTGTGGCAACAAGTGATGGCTCCTATGAAAAAACGGAAGCTGAAAACAGCTCTCCGACGATTTCAGAACAATTAACGGATAATTCAAAGGAAGTATCGGAAGATTTAGGAAACGGTGTTTTAAAACACGGCGCCCTTAAAGCTATAAACGGAAAAATTGTTGACAAAAACGGCGATAATGTCGTTTTAAGGGGAATGAGCAGTCATGGACTTGTATGGTTTCCCGAATTTACGAATAAATACAGTATCGGAAAAACAAAAGAAAGCGGAGCGAATGTTTTTCGTGCGGCTATGTATACGGAGGAATATGGCGGTTATACTACAGGAGAAAATGAAAAGCAGAATTCCAGAAAAATTCTGTATTCCGCCGTTGACAACACAATTTCCCTTGATATGTACGTTATTATAGACTGGCATATTCTATATGACTCTAATCCCCAAAAGCATAAGTCGGAGGCTTTAACCTTTTTCGATGAGGTTTCAAAAAAATACGCTGATAATCCTGCCGTGATTTATGAAATATGCAACGAGCCTCATGGCGTAAGCTGGAAAAACGATATAAAACCTTATGCCGAGGAAATTATTCCGATAATAAGAAAAAATTCTCCGAATGCTCTTATTATCGTCGGAAGCAATACATGGAGTCAGGATGTGGACGAAGCGGCGGAGGATTTGCTTGACTTTGAAAATATCGCCTATTCTTTTCATTTTTATTCCGGAACTCATAAAATAGATTCCTTTAAACCAAAAATTGAAAAGGCTCTTTCAAAGGGCGCAACGATTTTTGTAACCGAGTGGGGAACAAGCGAAGCGAGCGGAAACGACGGAAACTATTTTGATGAGGCGTACAAGTGGCTTGATTATCTTGATGAAAAAGAAATAAGCCGTATTAACTGGTCGTTATGCGATAAGGACGAGTCATCGGCGGCTCTTCTGAGCGGAGCGGACCCTGATAATTGGAATGAAAGCAATTTATCCGAATCGGGAAAATTTATATTTGAGAGTTTTAAAAGATAACAGCAGAGAATGGTCTGATTTAAGTCTATAATGTTTCAGTGATTTTATTTTCGGCAACTTATGTTTTTTTAGTCTTTTGGTTTTTTTGACACGTTGGCGACTATAACTATATTTTTATTAATACAGGAGGATTTTAAAATGAAATACATAATTGTTTTGGGCGATGGAATGGCAGACGAACCTATTGAAGAACTCGGAGAAAAAACTCCTTTGGAATATGCCGATACTCCGACTATGGATATGCTTTCCCAAAAATCGGAAATTGGCATCGTTCACACAATTCCGGAGGGAATGAAACCCGGAAGCGATACCGCAAATCTTTCCGTTATGGGATATGACCCGGAAAAATATTATTCAGGCCGTTCCCCTTTGGAGGCTTTGAGTATCGGCGTTGATATGAAGGAGGCGGATATTGCTTTAAGATGTAATATTGTCACGGTTTCGGACGATAATTTGCCTTATGAGGAAAAAAATGTTATTGACCACAGCTCCGGAGAAATTTCTACGGAGGACGCCGCTGTTCTTATTAACGCTGTTAAAAAAGAGCTTGAAACAGAGGAATATAAGTTTTATGTGGGAACAAGCTATCGACATCTGACTATTTGGGATAAAGGAGATGTTGTTGATTTAACTCCTCCTCACGATATTTTAGGGAAAGTTATCGGAGAATATCTCCCTAAAGAAAAGAGTCTGCGGGAAATGATGAAAAAAAGCTATGATATTTTAAATAATCATCCCCTGAACATTGAAAGAGCAAAAAAAGGCCTTAATAAAGCAAATTCTATTTGGTTCTGGGGAGCGGGAACAAAGCCCGCGCTTGACTCTTTTGAGGATAAAAACAATAAAAAAGGCGCTATGATTTCAGCTGTTGACCTTCTTAAAGGTATCGCTGTAGGGGCTAAAATGAAGGTTGTCGAAGTCGAGGGGGCTGACGCCACTCTGCACACAAATTATGAGGGAAAAGCAAAGGCGGGTGTTGACGCAGTGTTAAACGAAGGTTTTGATTTTTCTTATATCCACGTTGAAGCTCCTGACGAAATGGGTCATCAGGGAAGTGTGGAAAATAAAATAAAAGCTATTGAATATCTTGATAAAAGAGTTATTAAAGTTGTTTATGATGAGATGAAAAAGTCGGGACTTGATTTCAGACTGGCTGTCCTTCCTGACCACCCTACACCTATCGCTTGCAGAACGCATACAAGCACTCCTGTACCTTATATGATTTACGACAGTACGAAAGAACTTGAAAAAACATGGAACTATAATGAAAAAGAAGGCAGGGAAAGCGGTAATTATATCGCCGAGGGGCATAAATTTATTGATAAACTTTTTGAAAGATAACGTGAGTTCGATGAAAATTTATAGTTAATGGAACCTTTTTCTATCGCAAAA
>CAYLJL010000094.1:0-2338 GCA_964384005.1 uncultured Lachnospiraceae bacterium
TTTGTCCATCGCCCTGGGGCTCAAAGCCTGCTGCCAGGGGTACAGCGTCCTCTTTAAAAATGCGGCATAACGCCGCCGTCAAAATGCTTTTGCCAACATTAGACATTGTACCCTGTATCATAATCGACATTGCCAATCTTATGCGCCTCCTTTGCCGTTTATCGCTTCAATAGCCTCAATAAGTTTTATATTTTCGCTGTGTTTTTTAACGGCGATTCTGTAATAGCCCTCACAAAGTCCCCTGAAATTCTCACAGTTTCTTATTAAAATATTATATTTAATAATTTTTTTGTCAAATTCCCTCTCATTTTTAAATAAAATAAAGTTCGCGTCAGAGTTAAAATATTTTACGCCAAGCCTTTCAAATTCTTTTTTTATATATTGTTTTTCCCGTAAAATATACTCAAGGGTTTTTTTTGTAAAATCAACGTTTTTAAAAGCCGCCGTTCCCGCCTTCTGCGCCAATAAAGAAACGTTCCACGGCTGCCTTGACAAATAAATATTTTCAATAATACTCCTGTTTCTGCAAATAGCGTACCCAAGCCTTAAACCGGGTATAGCATACATTTTCGTAAAAGCCTTAATTATAATCAAATTATCATAATCATTAATATAATCTACAGCGTGATATTTTTCATAATTATATACAAAATCCATAAAACATTCGTCGACGACTAAAACAGCGTTGACTTTTCCGCACTTTTCAATAATTTTTAAAATAGTCTCCTTTTCGGCGCATCTTCCTGTAGGGTTATTGGGATTGCATATAAAAACAATGTCTGTATCATCGTCTATATAGTCAATAATATCCTCATGAATATCAAAATTATTTTCTTCTTTAAGTATATAATATTTTTTTCCGGCTGAAAAAATATCGACAGCACGTTCATACTCCGAGAAAGTCGGAGCGGTAAAAAGAACGTTTCTTGGTTTTAAGGCAAGGACAATATTAAATATAAGTTCAGCGGCGCCGTTTCCACAGATTATAAAATCTGTGTCTACGCCTTCTTTTTCAGAAATGACATATCTTAGTTCCCTGCACTCAGAATCGGGATATACCTGAATATTATAAATATTGTTTTTAATTTCCAAAATAATCTCCTGTGGAATTCCGAGAGGATTTATATTTG
Organism: uncultured Lachnospiraceae bacterium; assembly: GCA_964384005.1. GTDB lineage: Bacteria > Bacillota > Clostridia > Lachnospirales > CAG-274 > MGBC114079. The sequence goes on from CAYLJL010000094.1 coordinate 1,131, forward strand.
AGGAAAAATCAACAACTTTTTTATCAAGTGAATAAATATCGCCCCCATGAAGCTTTTTCAAAACACACCGCCCCCAAATAAAATATGAATAACAGCAATAACCCCGCCAAATAATATCAGCATAAGAAAAGACGATAAATACATAAGTCTGTTTATATCTACAATATTGTTAGGAATTATCGGGTTTATATCGTCGCCTATAAAAGGCTTCCTATATAATTTTCCAAAGTAGAAAGCGTCACCGGAAAGACGTATGTTCAAAGCTCCGGCGCATACGGCCTCTGTCTGTGCCGAATTCGGACTTGAATGATTGAATCTGTCCCTTTTAAAAATTTTAAAAGCGCTTTTATAGTCCTTTCCCAGAATAAAACTCGCTAAAATCATCATAAAAGCGGAAATTCTCGAGGGAATAAAATTTACAATATCATCAAGTCTTGCGGAAAACTTACCAAATAAAAAATATTTTTCGTTTTTATATCCGACCATAGAATCCATCGTATTAACAGCCTTATAAAAAACACCGAATATCCCGCCGCCGATTAACATATAAAAAAGCGGCGCGATAACCCCGTCAGACAAATTTTCCGCCACCGTTTCGACAGCCGCTTTAATAATGCCCTTTTCGTCAAGGTTTTCGGTATCCCGTCCCACAATCATAGAAACGGCTTTTTTTCCCCCGTCAATATCCCCCGCCATTATTTTTTCATATACTTTCATACTTTCTTTTTTTAAAGATTTCGCCGCAAGCATAAAATAACAAACAACGCTTTCAAAAGCGGCGCCAAAATAAACATTTACTTCATATCCGTAAAAAATAATTATAAAAGCCGTGAATACTGAAATCACGCAGACTGCGATATTAAAAAACGTTCCCGCTATTATAAGTCCTTTTTGAGAACAGGGAAATGCCTTCCGGAAAAATTTTTCAAAAACCTGAATCATCTTTCCAATAAGCCGTATAGGATGGAATATAAAGTTTGGGTCGCCTAAAAGCATATCAAGCGCAAAACCTATAAAACAGGCATAAATCGAATATTTAAACATAAAATCATTCCTTATTTTATTTTAATTCCCATTCCGCAGGATACTCTCCATACATGATCGCACCTTTTCGCCGCGTCGCATAAACTTCTTCCGACTTCTTCCCTCCATAATCTTTCCGATTTATCAACAGGGACAATACCGCAGCCAATTTCGTCGCTTATAAT
>CAYLJL010000094.1:2348-4255 GCA_964384005.1 uncultured Lachnospiraceae bacterium
ACCATCAAAAATCTCGTCTAAAAATTCTCCCCTTTCTTTACCGCTAAAAAAACATTGTTTAACTTTCATATGAAAATCATCAAAAATCTTTTCATCTGAAATTTTAAATTTATTTTTAACAAACTTATGTTTTCCCTGAAAAGCTCCGCCTATCACAAGAATCAAATAAAACACTCCTTAAAAGTAATAACAATAAGAAAAATCAACTCACATATCTGTAAAAAGTATCCTGACAAATCTCCCGTAATTCCGCCAAAATTTTTAATACAGTTAAAATAATGATATAAAAAACATAACAGTGCGGATAAAAACATAACGGCTCCGCCGATAAAATCAATACATAATATAAAAATCAAATCAAGTATAATAAAAATAATCATAGTAACCGCGACTTTAAATTTATCGGCGCCCGCCCCAAAAGCCGCCGCAAGTCCTGTTTTTTTAGCGGGAGGAAATAAAACCGCCCCTATTGCGCAGAACGCTCTTGAAAGAACATATCCAAAGGGGATAATATTAAGGGCTTTTCCATAAGCTTCGCTCCAGAAGCCAATAGATAAGACAAAATAAACAATTCCGCCGATTACCGCGAAAGCGCCCGAATCAGGGTCTTTTAAAATTTCAAGTTTTTTTTCTTTATCTCCATAAGAATGTATCCCGTCCAGAGTATCCAGAAATCCGTCAAAATGAATTCCCCCCGTAATAAAAACAGGAATAACGGACATCAGGCACCCAAAAAGCAAACCGCCGCATCCGATATTTATTAAAAACTTTCCGGAAATCCGGACAATACCGCCGATAACAACGCCAATAACAGGAAAAAAGCAAAAAACATATTTCATATTATTCTCGCTCCATTCAGCTTTTGGAACAGGTATTCTGCTGTACATTGAAAAAGCGATAAATAAAGCCTTTACAAGCATAAAAATCCCCCTCGCAAAATAGACCCGCAAAGAATCAGCGTCCGCTCAAAATTACAGGGATACCGCAGACAACCTCCGTAACTTCTTCCGCGAATCCGGCCAAAGCGCAATTTATTCTTCCGAGACACTCCATATATTTTGATGTTTCCCCGTCATACTCCACACCGTCGGAAAACACCTCGTTTGTAACAATAATAAGACCGCCGCTTTTTTCCGATACCTCTTTCATTCCGTCAACTATGTCTCTGTAAGCGTTTTCGTTTTTAAAAGAAAAAATTTCATTTGCCGTAAGATTTGACATACATTCAAGGAGAATAATACTTCTTTTAAACATCTCACATTTGCTTATTTTTATAATATCCTCTGTTTTATAACATTCTTTTGTTAAAAATCCTTTATTTGCCCTCATTTTTCTGTGTCTTTTTATTTTTCTCACAGTTTCGTCACCCATTGGAAGCATTGTCGCTATATAAATTACGCTCTCCAGCGAAAGATTTTTTTTAAGCTCTGAAGCGGTTTTTTCGGCATATTCGCTTTTGCCGCTGCCGCTTCCTCCCGTTATCAGAATCATAATGTTTTCCACTCCCCGCATTTTTTTATAAATCTTTCGGCAAAATTAACATTTGAGTAATAAAAAATATGAGGAAAACCGCAGATAACATTTTTATATATTTTCATACATTCCCATTTCCTGTTACCCACAGGTTTTTCAGCGTCAAACAAATTACCGCTGTCCGTACTGTCCCAGTAGTGAAACTCGTGAGCCTTTATTTTTTCCCCTTTTTCAAGTATAAAACAATCCGCTTTTGATATCAGGTCAATATATCCGAACCTGTTGAGCTTTCCTCTGAAAAAAGCCTCAGCGTCAATAATTCCGGCCATTTCATAGCTTTTATTTTCTTTATCCTTAACCGACCTGTGTAAATACATAAATCCGCCGCACTCAGCGAGACATGGCATACCGTTTTCAAGATTTTTTTTTACGCT
>CAYLJL010000094.1:4265-6528 GCA_964384005.1 uncultured Lachnospiraceae bacterium
CTCATACGCATTTTTTCATTTCTGTTTAATTCTTTAAGATAAAGTTCAGGGTATCCTCCGCCAAATATAACCCCTGAAATTCCTTTCGGAAGTTTTTGGTCGTCAAGAGGGCTGAAATAAATAATCTCACAGCCAAGACTTTTCAAAAGCTCAATATTATCTTTATAATAAAAACAGAACGCTTTGTCAGAAGCAACGCCTATTTTAACATAACTTTTCCTGCTGTAATTTTTAAAAATATTTTCGGCGTTAATAGGGTGTACATCTTTTGAAATACATATAATTTTTTCAATATCAATACATTCCTCAGTTATTTCCCCAAGTTTTTTTATTTTTCGTGATATATTATTCAAATCATCGGGCATTACAAGCCCTAAATGCCTGCTTTCAAAAAAATACTCATCATCACAGGGCAGATATCCGACGACTTCAACCCCCGTGTTTCTCTCAATAACACATTTTAAAGCCATATACACATTTTTTGAAACATTATTTAAAATAATGCCTTTTATATTGCTGTCCCTTTTAAAATCAACAATTCCTTTTATAACGGCGGAAGCTGTCAAAGCCATACCTTTACAGTTCATAACAATAACAACGGGAATTTTTAAAATTCTCGCGATATCATAAGAGCTTGCCGAAAAACTGTCCATAGAGTATCCGTCATAATATCCCATAACTCCCTCGACAACAGTAATATCGCTGTTTTTGGTATGATTATAAAAAAGCGTTTTCAGCAAATCCTCATCACAAAAAAAGCTGTCAAGATTTTTTGAATCAATACCCAGGATATTTTTGTGAAACATAGGGTCAATATAATCGGGCCCGCATTTACAGGCAGAAACAGTGATGTTTCTGTTTTTCAGCGCTTTTAATATTCCGCACATTACGGTTGTTTTGCCTGCTCCGCTTCCTGTCGAGCTTATCATAATTCTTGGAATTTCAACTATCATAAAATCTCTCCCCGCTTTCTTAGGAAGCACCGCACACCAAAAATAATTTTTAAAATTTAAAATTTACGTTTATAGCAATCCGCAAAATTTTCAATGCGAAACAATAAAACAATCCCTTTATATATCAGGTTTTTTGAAAAATTTGACAGGTATTGTTTTATTGTTTCGCTATAGTATCATTTTTCAAAAATTATTTTTATTTTTTGAATTGTGCGAAGGTTCCTTTATTTGTCTTCATTTTCTCATTTACCGACAATTTAAAAATATATACGGGGTTCTGTCCTGACATAAGTTCATATTCTCCTATACTTCTGTTTTTTGATACATTTACGCATACAATATCATATTCAAAATTTTTTTCTTTTAAAATATTCATAATTTCAGCAATCGTATTTAAGGAAACGGCGTTTATAACAATTTTAACATCAGAGTTTTTTCTGATACTTTCCTCAATAATCCTCCTCATACCGCCTGAGCTTCCGCCTATAAAAATATGCGTCGGCATTGGTAAATTCTCAAATACCGAAGGAGCGTATCCCCTCACGACTGTAATATTGTCCGCCGCGAATTTCCGCTTGTTTTCTTCTATAAGTTTTATTGCCTCATCATTTTTTTCAATAGCGTAAACCTTTCCGTCAATAACTTTAAGGGCGGCCTCGACGGATACAGAGCCTGTTCCGGCGCCTATATCGTATAAAACCGAATCAGGAGAAAGCCCCATTTTTGCTATGCTTAAAGTTCTGACCTCACTTTTTGTCATAGGAACGTCACCCCTTATAAACTCATCATCATCTATATAGTCTGAAAATCCGCCGTAAGCGTCGTAATTTTCCGCCAGAACCACTGACAAATCATTAAAATCAAAATTTTTAATATCCTCCGCTCTAACCGTTACAATTTTCTCATCATCATAAGAGAGCCTTTGCCCTATATTCAGAACAACATAACCCATATTATAAAAACAAAGTTTTTCGCAGAGAGTTTTAATGTCGCCGTTTCCGCTTAAAAGTATAAAAACTCTTTTATATTTTTTTATATATCCTATAACATTTGCCATTTTCCCATGTATACTTAAAAGCTTAACATCCTCCCAAGGTATTTTGAGTTTAGCACAGAAATAGACCGCCGACGATATCCCCGGAATAAACTCAACCTCATACTCACTTAATAATTTAACAAGTCCCTTCGCTCCGCTGTAAAATCCCACATCTCCGGATAACAAAATCGCCGCCTTATTAAAATTTCTGCCTTTTATATAGTCATAAATCTCAGCGGGTTTATAAGAGATAAAAATTTCTTTATTTTTATCA
>CAYLJL010000095.1:0-6516 GCA_964384005.1 uncultured Lachnospiraceae bacterium
GGTCAGTGCTTTTGCTTCGCAAAAGTCGGCTTCGCCGCCCGCACTTCTTTGCGGCGCTTATTAAAAAAGGCTTGACCTAAACTTTATAACGGAAAGCTACGCTTTCCTTAAAATTTTTTTATCAATAAATTGGATTGCTATGATATATTAAAAATAATTTTTAACTTTTGCATTAATCAGTGCTTCTATAAATCAAGCAAATGATTCATTTTTTCTTTTTTTGTACGCAGATAAAATTCATCTGTTGGCTTCGGCGCCATTTCAATAGGCACTCTTTCGGTTATTTCTATTCCGTAGCCTTTAAGTCCTGATATTTTTTTCGGGTTGTTCGTCATAAGTTTTATTTTCTTTATTCCAAGGTCCGCCAGAATCTGCGCCCCTATTCCGTAATCCCTTAAATCGGGAGCAAAACCGAGCTTTACGTTTGCCTCGACCGTATCGAAGCCTTTGTCCTGAAGTTCATAGGCCTTTAATTTATTTATAAGTCCTATTCCTCTGCCTTCCTGACGCATATACAGTAAAACTCCGCGGTCTTCCTTCGCTATTTGCTTCATTGCCGCGTCGTACTGCTCTCCGCAGTCGCATCTCGCTGAACCGAGAGCGTCGCCTGTCAGGCACTCGGAATGAACACGGCATAAAACAGGCTCTTTTTCTGAAATATCCCCTTTTACAAGGGCAACGTGATGTTCTCCGTTTAATTTGTTTACATAACCGTATATGGTGAAATCACCGTAACGGGTCGGCATTTTGGCTTTCGCCGCCAACTCCACGAATTTTTCGGATTTTATTCTGTAAGATATTAAATCCTCTATTGTTATTATTTTTATTCCGTGCTTTTTTGAAAATTCCAGAAGTTCGGGAACTCTTGCCATTGTTCCGTCTTCTTTCATTATTTCACATATCGCGCCCGCCGGTTTTAAACCCGCTAATTTAGCCATATCCACCGCCGCTTCCGTATGTCCCGCACGTTCTAAAACTCCCCCCGCTTTCGCCGCGAGAGGGAAAACATGACCCGGCCGACGGAAATCGGAACCTTTTACATTGTCGTTTACCGCCATTGTTATGGTCTTTGAACGCTCAAAGGCCGAAATCCCTGTGGTTGTGTCCTTATAATCGATTGATACGGTAAACGCCGTTTCGTGGTTATCGGTATTATGCTCTACCATCTGGGGTATTCTGAGTTTCTCAAGGAGTTCTTTTTCCGCCGGCATACATATTAAACCTTTTGCGTAAGTAGCCATAAAATTTATTTTGTCAGGAGTGGCATACTGTGCCGCCGTTATTAAGTCTCCCTCGTTTTCTCTGTTCTCATCGTCTGTTACGATTATTAATTTACCGTTTTTTATATCCTCTATCGCTTCGGGTATTGTGCTGAAGTCACTCATTAAATAAACCCTCCTTAAATATATTTTTTTCTATAATAGACCTTGTTTAATAATCTATAGCGAAACAATAAAATAATGCCTGTCAAATTTTAAAAAAACCTGATATATGGAGGGATTATTTTGTTGTTTCGCACTAAAAATTTTGCGGATTGCTATAATAACCCATAATCAATCCAATAAAAAAATATTTTATTCAATGGTCAGCGCTTTTATAGTCAATAAACTTGAAAATGAACAAAAGGAGGCGGACTGAAAATTATTTTTGCAAGGAGGCGGAAGGAGAGCATAACCGGAGCCTATGCCGACCGACTAAACATAAGCAAAAAGAATTTCTGACCGCCGAACTTGTTTATTTTTAAGTTGATTGACTATAACGGCGCAAAAGCCGGTTTCGCCGGCATTAAGAAGCATTGAAGGAAATAATTTTTTGAGGAGATATCTCTGCTGGTATGAAGTTTCGCAAGAAGTCTAATCATATAAATCCGTTTTCCGATAAAAAACTCATATTTATTTTTGTATCGGCACCCGCGGGCTGCTCTTTGAAAAACAGCAGATTTTCAACATATTTTCCTATTATATCACATTCGATATTTATTTTTGAGCCTATATTTTTTTTAAGCAGGGTCGTCTCTACACCTGTATGGGGAATTACGGAGACGGAGAAGCTGTTTTTTGCAACTTTTGCCACCGTAAGGCTTATTCCGTCAAGAGCAACGGAACCTTTATTTATTATATATTTCATAATATCGGGGGAACACTCGATTGTTACCCATACGGCGTTGTCTTCCTTTTCGTAATTTATAAGGCTTCCTATACCGTCGACGTGCCCTGATACTATATGACCGCCAAAGCGGCCGCCGGCGCTCATAGCCCGTTCTAAATTCACGGAATCCCCCGCTCTCAGCGTTTTTAAATTGCTGCGTCTGAGGGTTTCTCCCATTATATCGGCGTCAAAATATGTATCTGATATTTTGACGACGGTTAAACACGCCCCGTTTACCGCTATGCTGTCTCCTGTTTTTGTATCTTTTGTCACAGTATTCGCTTCTATTGTTATTATTGAGGAAGTTACGCCTTTTTTTATGTTTTTTACTTTTCCTACTTCCTCGATTATTCCCGTAAACATTAGGTCGCCTCCTTTGCGGTAACGCTGTACTCGATTAAAATATCCTTTCCTATCGGCTGTATGTTTTCTGTTCTGAGAATAAAATTTTTGTTCTCAACGGGAAAACCCGCCCCGCCTACAGGAGTTTTCGCGGAAACTCCCCCGAAAATTTTCGGCGCTATATACACTTGTATTTTATTTACTATTCCGCTTTTTATAGCTGAATAATTCAGTGTTTCCCCGCCTTCTAAAAGTATACTGTCAATTCCTTTTTCCCCTAAAAGTCTCATAAGGGCTTTCAGGTCGGTTTTGTCGGAGTTTGTTTCCACTATATTTATCCCGGAGTTCTCAAGGGATTTTTTCTTGTTTTTGTTATAGTTTTTACCTGACGCTATTATTGTAGGGATATTCTCAGCCGTTTTTACAATATTACTTTCAAGGGGAATCCTTAAATGGGAGTCGCATATTATTCTTACGGGGTTTGTACCGTCTTCAATACGGCAGGTTAAACGCGGGTTATCGGTTAAAACTGTTCCTATGCCCGCCATTATCCCCATTACACGGTTTCTTGTTTTATGGACGTTTTTAAGAGAGTCTTCTCCCGTTATTTCAGCCGGATTTCCGTCTGACGCCGTTATTTTTCCGTCCGCCGTCATCGCGTACTTCATAATGACAAAGGGTGTCTTGTTTTTTATATAATAAAAAAATATTTCGTTTAGTTTTCTGCACTCTTTTTCTAAAACTCCCGTTATTACTTCTATTTTGTTTTCTCTGAGTATTTTTATTCCCTTATTCTCAACTAAAGGGTTATCGTCCGTACAGCCGACTATTACTTTTTTTATCCCGCTTTTTATTATTATTTCCGTACACGGCGGCGTTTTGCCGTAATGACAGCAGGGCTCTAAGGTTACGTACATCTCGGCGCCTGTCAAATTCTCTGTACAGTTTAATATGGCGTTTCTCTCGGCGTGATATCCGCCGTATTTTTCATGATATCCTGTGCTTATTATTTTTCCGTTCTTTACAATAACCGCTCCCACCATTGGATTCGGGTTTACCTTTCCCTCGCCTTTTTCGGCGAGTTTTAAGGCTGTTTCCATATATTTTTCCACTTGTACCCTCCTTTTTTACAATATGTAAAAAACACCCCAATCTATTTTTGGGGTGCTGAAAACAAATCGACAATATTATTTGAATTGTTGATTTTATCTTCTTTCATCCGGACTTTACCGTCGGCTTCGGAATTTAACCGAATCATCCAGAAAATGGCTAGCATGCTTTAATGACGGTAGGGAATCTCACACTGCACCGAAGATAGTTATGTTACACTAATCAATATTGCTTATTAAACAAAATCAAGCCACCGGACGAAAGTCTGGTACGCAGATTTCGCAAAACCTCGGAAAACGCTTACATTTCCAGCAAGCACAGCGGATTTGACGGCACGCGCTGATTATATGCTTAATTTTGTTTTTCAAGATATTCGTTTATTTCGGAAACGAGAGCGTCGGCGTCAAGACCGTGAACAAAACTCGCTTCCTCAAGAGATTCTCCCTGTGCGGAGGGACAGCCTATACAGTGCATTCCCGCGCTCATAAGAATAGGGACTATACCTTTATCTATATTTATCATATCGGCTATTATCATATCTTTTGAAACTTGTGCCATTTTATAATTCCTCCTTGGATTTATGAATTTATTTTAATTACCTGAAGCGGCCCTGAATCGCCGCCGCTCTTATTATATTTATTATATATTATAGTAAACGTCATAAATATGACGTTTACCGCGCCGATTTTTGTTGAGTAAGGCGCAAAAACTACCTTACAAAAATCGTACGTATCCCCCGAAGGGTTATAGTAAACGACAAATACTTTTGTCGTTTACTATAATATATAACTTAATTTTAATAATGTCAATATTTTTACCACTTTTTAATATTTATTTTTACGATGAACACATACAAATGAACAAAAAATATTTTTCGTTTGCTATTTTACGGTATATGTCAGGAATTATCAATATCGCCTATCCACTCTATTGACGGATAATATTTAAAAAGTGCTTTCCCTAAAATTTTATCTTTTTCAACAAAGGTATTTTCCCAAAAACGAGAGTCTCTCGAGTTATTACGGTTGTCTCCGAGCATAAAATAACAATTTTCCGGAACGATATACGTTAATTCCTCGTTTGATGAGTTTTCATCTCTCAAAATCATAGGCTCCCTTATAAAAGAATCCTCAAGGGGCGTATCATTGTCGTTTATATAAATTTTTGTTTCTCCGTTTTCGTCGCGTTTTATGGTGACTTTTTCCCCGGGAAGCCCGATTATTCTTTTTATGAACAGAATATCCTCGTCATCGGGATATTTGAATACTACTATATCATAACGCTCAGGGTCATCAAAAAGGTATGAAAGACGAAACGCGACGAGTCTGTCGCCTGCTTTTATAGTGTCTTCCATAGATTCGGACGGAACTTCCGCGTTTACTATCACAAAAGTGGTTATTATATAAGCAAGAATAACCGCTCCGATTATAGTCATCGCCCAGCTTATTATTTCCCTTGTTATGGATTTCTTTTTTGACTCCGTATTTTTAGTATCCGTATCAGCAGTATCAGCAGTATCCGTATCGGTAGCGTCGGGGGGAATATCTTGCTGTATGTCGTTATTTGCCGTGTTTTCTTTTTCGTTGTCTGACATCGTTTTTACCTCGTTTCAGTTTTTTTTACCTATGGCAATCTGCAAAATTTTCAGTTTAGCCGCGAACGGCTCTTACTGTTTACAGTATCCCACAAATACAGTATACCATAATTGTTAAGAAAATAATATAAAAATTTTAATTTTTTTTGAATTTTTTTTATACAAATTTTTCGGAATGTGTGATATACTTTTTAGAAGAATACAGGCAGGGAGGATTTTTTATGTCTCTTGACAGACAATCTAAAATAAGAAATTTCAGTATAATCGCTCATATAGACCATGGTAAATCTACTCTCGCGGACAGGCTTATTCAGAAGTCGGGGCTTTTGACTCAGAGAGAAATGCAGGAGCAGGTACTTGACAATATGGACCTTGAGAGGGAAAGAGGAATCACTATAAAGGCTCAGGCGGTAAGGCTTATTTATAAGGCCGACGACGGAGAGGAATATACTTTAAATTTAATTGATACTCCGGGACACGTTGATTTTAATTATGAGGTGTCGAGAAGTCTCGCCGCCTGCGACGGAGCGGTTCTGGTGGTCGACGCCGCCCAAGGGGTTGAGGCGCAGACTCTCGCTAACGTTTATCTCGCTCTTGACAACGATTTAGAGGTTATTCCCGTTATAAATAAAATTGACTTGCCAAGCGCCGACCCGGAGAGGGTCAAACAGGAAATTGAGGATATAATAGGTCTTGACGCTGAAAACGCTCCGCTTATTTCCGCAAAGGCGGACATTAATATAAAAGATGTTTTTGATAAAATAATTTCTGATATTCCCGCTCCGGACGGTGACGAGAACGCTCCGCTCAAAGCTTTGATTTTTGACAGCTTTTATGACGCTTACAAAGGCGTAATCGTATTTATGAGGGTGTTTGACGGCTCTGTTAAAAAAGGCACGAAAGTCAGGTTTATGGCTACGGGAAAGGAATTTGAGGCGGCGGAGGTCGGCGTTTTCGGACCCGGAAGATTTATACCTGCCGATGAACTTCGGGCGGGCAGCGTGGGATATTTAACAGCAAGTATTAAAAATGTTTCCGACACAAGAATCGGAGATACCGTTACGGAAGCCTCACGGCCTGCGTCAGAGGCTCTGCCGGGGTATAAAAAGGTTAATCCTATGGTATACTGCGGTATTTTCCCTGCCGACGGCTCAAAATATCAGGATTTAAGAGACGCTCTTGAAAAACTTCGCTTAAACGACGCCGCTCTTCAGTTTGAGCCGGAAACATCTGTCGCTCTTGGGTTCGGTTTTCGCTGCGGGTTTTTGGGTCTTTTACATCTTGCGATTATTCAGGAAAGGCTGGAGAGAGACTACGATCTT
>CAYLJL010000096.1:0-5084 GCA_964384005.1 uncultured Lachnospiraceae bacterium
GGCTTGACCTAAACTTTATTTCGGCTACGCCGCAAAAATTGATTTCCGTGATATTGATTTCCATACCAAAAATTTATAAAATATTGATTTTTATGATATACTATGATATACTATCAATATTTATAGGAAAACACAGCACAAGGGAAAATAAAACCTGTTTTTCAAACTTAAAATTTATATTATCGTGTTATTTTTGGGGAAAAATAACACTAACACTTCAATTTTTTTTAAATTAGTTTTATTTTTGAGTTATGCGGATTGCTATAAAAAACAAGCAAAGGCGGTGTGTTTTTATGTATAATACAGGGGAAGAAAAGGAAAAGGTAATACTTATAGGTATTGATTATGATAATAACGGATATGACGCTGAAAGCTGTCTTGACGAGCTTTATGATTTGGCAAAAACGGCAGGGGCGGACTGTGTCGGAAGAATGATTCAGAAAAGAGAGGGTATTCACAAGGCTCATTATTTCGGAAAAGGTAAACTTGAAGAACTTAAAGCCTATATAAAAGAAACAGGCGCTACAGGAATAATATGCGATGACGAACTTACCGCCAACCAAATGAAAAATATGGAAAAAATTCTTGAGACAAAAATTATGAACAGAACCCTTTTGATTCTTGATATTTTCGCCGCAAGAGCACACTCGGCTGAAGGCAAGGTTCAGGTGGAACTCGCTCAGCTTAAATACAGTCTTTCCCACCTTACGGGACAGGGAGCAAGTTTAAGCCGTCTGGGCGGGGGCATAGGAACAAGAGGCCCCGGTGAAAAAAAACTTGAAACAGACCGACGGAATATTTCTGACAGAATTTCTGAGTTAAACAGAGAACTTAAAGAAATTGAAAAACACAGAAAAGTGCTTCGCGAAAAACGGATGAAAAATAAAATCCCTGTGATTGCTCTCGCCGGATATACAAACGCCGGAAAATCAACCCTTATGAACTCTATCACAAATGCCGGAGTTCTTGAGGAGGACAAACTTTTCGCGACGCTGGATACTACTACCAGAAAGGTTAAACTTCCTTCGGGCGCGGAGTATCTTTTTACTGATACTGTCGGGTTTATACAAAAGCTTCCCCATAATCTGATAAAAGCCTTTAAATCAACTCTTGAGGAGGATAAATATCCCGATATAAGTCTTCATCTAGTAGATTCCTCAATTATTTCAAGATATCAGAATATAAAAGTTGTTTATTAAACGCTTAACGAGCTTGGATGCGGGGAAAAAACGGTTATAACCGTTTTCAATAAAATCGACAGGGAGGACGCTGTCTTTCCTTTGCCGAAAGATTCAAGGGCGATTATGACCCTGCCTGTTTCAGCTAAAAAGCAAAAGGGTATATCGGAACTTTTAAAAAAAATAGAAGATACTGTAAAAAGTTTTAAAAAATTGATAAAAGTATTAATTCCCTACGATAAAGGCGGTATGGTGAATTTTGTTCACGGGAATTGTGAGATTTTAACTCTGGAAAATACAGAAAACGGATTTTTATTCCAAATATATGCCGATAATGAGGCATATAACCGATTAAAAGAATTTATTATGGAAGAATAGTTCGGCGCGGCGCTTTTAGACACGATGCTCAGGGAATTATTTTCTTGTTTCGCTCCGAAAATTTAAAAATTTTAGGATTGCTATAGCTGACTGACTGTATAAATCGTGGGATAGTTCCCTATAAATGGCGTAATTCTCAAGTTATGAAAGGCATATTATTTTTTTATTTTGAAATAATATTTTTGTAAGAGTTTTTTCTCTTATGAAAATACTGATTTTATTTTTAAATTGCTGTAAATCGGTATTTTCCCGATTATTTTATTAAAAGAGCGTCTATTTAAAATATTCTCTAAAATTACAGGAGGTCTTTTAATTGAAAGTATTTATTTTATGCTCAGTTATTACGCTTATGGCAGGCGTAATGGCAGGCTGCGGAAACGGTGATTCCGCAGCTAATGATATAAATAAGCTTTTTGATGACGTTATGCCCGACGGTCTTGAGATGACAACCGAGAGTTCCACAACGGACAATTCCGACAACACTTATGGAATGTACGGAAACTATGGAAGCTATGACAGCGAATATGATTATAACAACAACTATAACAATGTATACGGAACCGCTCCCGGAGATTTTAACAGAGCGGGATATAACTCAAGCGGAGCGGGAAATATTGATTTTGATATAACCCCTTCTAATTTCGCTTCGGAGGTAAATACTCAGGAGACTACCGTTTCTAAAGATAAAAAATAAAAATAATTTTTTAAATAATAACACTAAACGTGAATTTTAAATTTGAAAAAATATTTTTATTATTTTTTACGCGGTATTTCCTATGGATTTTTTGATTTTCTTATGTTATCATATAAAAGGGTTATAAAAATGCGTTGTTAGAATATTACAGGCAATATTTTTATATATCCGGTGATTTTTAAGCGCCGGATATATAAAAATGCTTCAGCGTGTCGAAAAAGCCGACACACTTGCAGGAAATGCAAGCATTTCCTGCATTTGTTACTTTTCAAGTTGATTGACTATAATCATTGTAAGTTAATTGACCATATATTTATACATAGACGACGAAAATAATTCGGGGACAGAACAGGCGTTTTCTGACGGCCCGGAATTATCCCTTTAACTTTATGGAGGCTTACTATGAAAATTAAAAATTTATTATCCGTATTTTTATCCTTTTGTTTATGTTTTTGCCTGATTGGCTGCGGGGAGGAAAACGCTGCCGACAACTCCAAGCTTCAGGTATATACAAGCTTTTACGGTGTTTACGACCTTGTAAGCAAAATAGGCGGAGATAAAATTCAGGTTTACAATATTGTTCCCGCGGGTACGGAGCCGCACAGCTGGGAACCTACTTCCGGCGATATGCTGAGTTTATCCGGCGGGGATATTTTGTTTTTTAACGGCGCCGGTATGGAAAGCTGGGTTGACAAGGTGCAAACGGCTCTTGAAAGCGAAAATTTAAAATATGTAATGCTTTCGGAGGGGACAGAGCTTATCGGTTCGGAGGATTCAACCGCCACCGACCCTCATATCTGGCTTAATCCGCTGAACGCTAAAAAGGAAGCCGAAATAATAAAAAACGCTCTCTCAGACGAGGACCCCTTAAATGCCGATTATTACAGCGAAAATTATGAGGTCTTCGCTGAAAAAGCCGACGAGCTTGATTCAGCCTTTAAAGATATGATTTCAAAAGCCGTAAACAAGACCATTGTAGTCGCTCACGAGGCTTACGGGTATTTATGCGAGGCTTATGGAATTGAGCAGCTCGCTGTTGAGGGGCTTTCGGCGGACTCGGAACCATCTCCCGCTAAAATGGCGGAAATATCGGCTTTTATTAAGGATAATAATATAAAATATATTTTTTTTGAAGAACTTCTCCCTACAAAAGCCGCCGACGTTATAGCGGAAGAAACAGGCGCGGAACTTCTTGTTTTAAACCCTTTTGAGGGACTTACCGAAGATGATATCGCCAGCGGGGCGGATTATTTTTCGGTTATGTATGAAAATCTTGAAAACATAAAAAAAGCGGTAGGGCAGAAAGAATATTGAGGAGCATTTCCTTAAAACTGTCCGGTAAATTTTGCGGGAGGCTTGTTTATATGCCTATTCTTCAGGTTGAAAATGTTTCTTTTAATTATTCTGACAAGGTTATAATCAAAGACCTGAGCTTTGATGTACAGAAGGGAGATTTTATTTGCGTCGTGGGAACTAACGGGACGGGAAAAAGCACCCTTCTGAAGCTGATTTTAAATTTGCTTAAACCAAACAAAGGCAGTATTTTTATTGACGGCGAGAGTTCCGAGAATTTTAAAAGCTTTCACAAAATTTCTTATGTTTCCCAGAAGGCTACGGATTTTAACTCTGACTTTCCCGCGACTGTTGAGGAAGTGGTTTTAACCGGACTTTATCCCAGATATGGTTTTCTTGAGTTCGGAAGAAAAAAGGAGCGCAGAGAAAAAGTTTTTAAGGCTTTGCGGACTGTCGGAATGGAGGCTTACGCAAAAAAAATGATAGGACGGCTTTCGGGAGGACAGCAACAGAGAGTTTTTATTGCCAAGGCGCTTGTGAACAATCCTCAGATTATTTTCCTTGATGAACCTACCGTCGGTATTGACGTTAAGGCGGTGGATTCTATATGCTGTCTTTTAGGCGAGCTTAACAAAAAGTTCGGTATTACGATTATTATGGTGACTCATGATATTTCCTCTATTATATATCATTCAAACAAGATTCTCTCCCTGAGCGAGGATGGAAACGCCAGACTTATGGTTTCGGCTGAGTTCGGAGAGAAAACGATTTATAAACATATTCATCATACAGCTGACCAATAAAAGAGAAGTATAAAGGGTCCGGCTGAAGGAAGCCCTTTGCAAAGCGACAGCGGCAGACTTCTTTCAAAACTTCATATTGGTAAAAATGACGTCTCAAAAAAATATTCGGGAAACACCGAACATAAGGAAAATAAAACTGATTTCTCAAACTTAAAATTTATATTATCGTGTCATTTTCGGGGAAAAATAACACTGACACTTCAATTTTTATGAAAAATTATTTTTGTTTTTTTGAATCGCGCCGTGTTTCCCGAAGTTGATTTTGGAGTGAGGTTATGAATACTTTAATTAATATTTTTTCTCAGGGGTATATGCAGAGGGCTTTTTTTGTAGCTTTGCTTATTTCCGTGATTACTCCCCTTATCGGAAACGTTATTGTCCTTAAAAGGCTTTCGTCAATCGGTGACGCTCTCTCCCATTCGAGTCTTGCCGGGGTCGCTATCGGCCTTTGTTTTGGGTTTAACCCGATTATATCCGCTGTTGTCTTTTCCGCCGCCGCGGCGGTTATTATCGAGTACATAAGAGACGCTTTCCCGAATTATTCCGAAATGGCCACCGCCGTCGTTATGTCTTTCGGAGTGGGGATTGCCGCCGTTTTTTCGGGGTTTACGGGCAGCGCCGCTAATTTTGATAATTTTTTATTCGGCAGTATTATCGCTATAAGCTCATCTGACCTGTATACGGTATTGCTTTTAAGCGTTATTGTTATTATTGTAATGACTATACTTTTTAAAGAAC
>CAYLJL010000096.1:5094-6512 GCA_964384005.1 uncultured Lachnospiraceae bacterium
CTTTTGACGAGGAGGGCGCTAAACTTTCGGGAATAGCTGTTAAAAAAATTAATCTGATTTTTACTGTTATTACGGCGGTGGTTGTATCTGTCGCCGCGAAAACCGTCGGCGCCCTTGTTATTTCCTCTCTTATGATTATACCTGTCGCCTGCGCCATGCTTGTTTCAAAAAGCTATAAGTCAAATGTTTTTATTTCTGTTGTATTCGCGGTTATCTTTACCGTTTCAGGCCTTTTTACCGCTTGTTTATACGACCTTAAACCCGGCGGGACTATTGTGCTTATAGGTATTTTTGTATTATTGCTTCTATTGCGCGTAAGAAAGAAAAGGTGATTTTTTTTGAATTCTCAGACAGAAAAATTTTTACAGCTTTATAAAATGCTCGAGTTTGAGGGAAGGCGGATTTATTTCCCTGACTCGAAGGAAAATGAGGCTATTATCGGCCGGCTTTTTACGGTTCCGCAGCTTAAAAGGTTCAAAGACGACCTTGATTATTGCAGAGTTGTAAGAAATTTCCTGACCCATAACCCTAAAGTCGGAGGAGTTTATCCGATTATTCCTTCCGGTGAGATGATTAAGCTTTTGGAAAATTGTCTGAAGGTGATTTCCAATCCCCCAAAAGCTATTGATTCGGCTATTCCTATTGAAAGGATTTATACGGCTTGCCTCAATTCTAAATTGTCCGAGGTAGTTAAAGTCATGAACTCTTTTACATATACTCATATCCCTATTATCGACGATGGCAGGCTTATCGGGGTTTTCAGCGAAAATACCGTTTTTACATATATGTGCTATGAAAACGTTATTACTATTAATGAGGATACCGAAATCAGACAGTTTCAGAAATATCTCCCGCTTGACGAGCATTTAAACGAATATTTCGCTTTTTTGCCCGAAACAGCTTATCTTTACGAGGTTCAGGAACTTTTCAAATATATTCCCGCAAGAAAAAAACTCCTTACTGTTATTTATATTACTAAAACAGGAAAAAGAGACGAGCCTATTATCGCTATGATTACTCCATGGGATTTGCTTTAACGGGCCTGTCCGATAACCTTCAAGGGCAAATGAGACAGCCTCTTATAAAAAAACAGATACTTCAATCGAAAGTTTCAGCGTCTGCTGATTTCGATTTTAGTATCTGTTTTTTGTGGTTTTGTGTTTTTTAAAAAATTCATGGAGGAAAAGCAGAAAACCTTTTTTGTTATCTGCATTATTATTATTGACAATTATTCTGGAATTATACAGATTTTAAAAATAACTTTATGGAAATACCGTACAATTCAAAAAATAAAAATAATTAACGTGAGTTCGATGAAAAATAACAGCGAAACGACAGTTTCGCACAAAAGTTTTTCCCCCGATTTTTTCAATAAGCGCCGCAAAGAAACGCGGACGGCGTAAGCCGGCTTTGGCAAA
>CAYLJL010000097.1:0-6509 GCA_964384005.1 uncultured Lachnospiraceae bacterium
GAAATAATTTTTTATTGAATTGATGTAATTTCTTAGTTTCGAAAGAAGTCTATTGTTTGCGTAAAAATTAGAATCAAAAAATGGGGCCAGATTATTGACAATTAATTATTTTAGTAGTAAAATAAAAAGTAACCAATGGATAAATTTGTGTCAGTTGACTATACAAAGCAGGCATAATTTTATATCATGGCGTGAGTATTGTTTAAAAAATTATAAAAAGGAGGAAAATTAATGGACAAAAAAACTAAATCTTATTTAAGTTTTATTCTTGCTATAAGCCTTATGTTTACAAGCTTATTTACAGGCGTTGTTTTCGCTGATACGGAAGCGGCATCTCTTAATGAGTACATAGCGAGATTTGAGGCAAATCCCGTCACTACGGGCAGTTCTATTACTTATAGTCTTAACAGTTCAGGTGTTAGTTTCGAGGGTAATTCGGGAGAAGCAGCCGGATTATGGGTAGACGCTACTAAAGGTAAAATTAACGGGACAAGAGGTGATCAATGGGCACAGGTAAACGACGGAACTGTATTTTATGTTCCCGTAAACGGAGAAGCTGACATAGAGTTTATAGCTTATAACGCTACATCTCAATTTTTAGTTCAAGATATATCAGAAGATAAAGATAATCCTGATTATTGGGAGAATACGTTTAACTTCAAGGAAAAAACGGGTACATTTACTTACGGGGGTAAATCCCAAACTGTTATAAAAATTACAGTATCAGGCGGCGTAGGGTATCTGACATCTTTTAAGGTTATGTCAAAGGGCGTACAGGAAGGCCCCGTAAAACCAACATGGGAAAAAAGAGATTTCTCTCTTAAAATCAACGGCACTTTAGTTACAGTAACAGGAGCGGCGAAAGGCAGCGAAGATGCTTCAGTCACATTAGACGACAATACGGCAAGCGTTGTATCAACAGGAGCGAAAGAAGCTTCTTTAAAAATCGCTCTGCCTAAAACAGGCGTTACCGCCGATATGCTTACAGATAAAAGTTCAGGCATAAGCGCCGACGTGGTTGACGGCAAAGTTGTCGTAACATTTAATGACGCTGAAATTGAGCCGAAAACATTTACTATCGGTGTTACAAACAAATTCAGCGGAAAAGAATTCAGTCTCAGTATAAACGATATTACAGTAAAAGGTAATTTTACGGAGGAAGGAAAAGCTCCGACATTTACTTTGGGCGAGGGCGCAGGCGTTCTTACGTCAACAGCTACGTCGGCGACAATTTCAATGGCTCTTGACGGGGCGGCAATAACGGCAGACTCAGTTAAAAACCCAAGCGCGAATATTGACGCCGCTGTTGAAGGCGGAGCTGTTAAAATTACTTTTAAGGATACGGACGAAAACGGCAATTTAGATAAACCATGGGATTATGAAATTAAAGTTTCAGACAATTCAGTTTCAAAATTCCCGCCGGCAGGATACAGCAAAACATATACTTTTGCCGTAGATATGACATCGGCGGAATATGGTAACGAAAATAACAAAGTAAGACTTGACAGTTATGTTTCCGCGGATGAGTATATGACAATCAAGAGCAACACGGAAAACGAGGAAGGAAAATTCTATCGTCATGATGATACTCATGGACTCGCAATTTTAAACGGAAATACTTTTGAGATTAATGTGGCAGGAAACGCGGCGGTAATGTTCGCGGGATGTGAGTATGGAGCGGACTGCGATATCAAAGCGGCCGTTAAAGACGGTGAAAAGGGAACAATTACTCCGGCAAGCGGAAATATATGCGGTTCAGAGGGTAAAACGGCTTCATTTGTTTATGAAGGAGAGGCAACAACTCTTGTGTTTACTGTTTCCACAACAGGAGAAGCTTACCTTCACAATATTGTAGTAAGCAACGAGAAAGCGGCTTCAGCCGGAAACGGAAAAATAGACGTCTGGGATTTCGGCGCGGCTACTTTAAACACGGAAGAATATAACAACTATTTTACAGTTGATTTTCTCAACGGGTTGTACGATTCATCTATTAAAGTAGGAAGCAGCAGCACAAGCAATACGTTCCCGACAGCGTTTGAGGCGGGAGACCTTTCATACAGCGGAAAGGCAAACTCAAACAGATTGAGAACGACAAACGCAAATCTTACAAGATATGACGATGGCAGCAGTGTTTCAAGTATCAAGGGATTTTCCACTTCAGGTATTACAGGATGTCTCTATCTTAACGGCTCAAGCGGAGCGGGTCAGGGTGTATTCACACTGAATCTTTTAAAAGACGACGTTGTATATTTATATATAAAAATGGACAACGCCGACGATTATGTTGTATTTGAGAAACCCGGTTCGGTTCATGAGGAACTTTTCGCTTCATTAGACGGAAATATAATTAAATTTATAGCTCCGGAAGCAGGAAGCTACAGAATTTATGATACCGACGCCGCGGGAAAAATGAGACTTTACAGAATTACAAGAGAACACGCCGTATACGCAAATGTTTCCGGAAGTATCGACACTTCGGCAGCAGAGGATATTCCGGCTGATTATAAGCTTGTCGCAAGAAACGAGGAGACAATGATTGAAACGGCGATTACTCCAGCAGACGGCAGCTATGACATTGATTTAGCTACAGGATATACTTATACTTTCAGACTTGACGGCGCTATAGGCTACAGAATTTCTGAAGGTACAAAGGTTGATAACCTGAGCGCTGACGCTCAGAACAATATAACCATAGTTCCTGTTATCTATCATACTTATTCGGGAATAATAACAGGTATGGATGAAGATATTATAGGAAATATTAGGTTATTATACGAGCCTAGTGACAAAGACGCTAAGCTTAGTTATGGTACTGAAGAAATAACGGTTGAGCTGAACGTGGCAAAAGACCCTGACATTTTGTATGGAGATGTGGACGGAAACGGTATTATTACCGCGGCGGACGCTTCTATCGCGCTCAAAGCGGCCCTTGACTCAAATTATAAGATTTCTGACGACGCTTTAAAATCCGCAAATGTAGACGGAGATTTGGCCGTTACGGCAAACGACGCTGTCCGTATACTTTCAAAAGTTCTGGATTCGTCGGAAGAATTCCCTATTGAGGGCAACAGTCCTGTAGTTCCGGGAAGTTCAGTTTCAGTTACTTATACTGTTGACGTCGCTGAAAACGTTCCTTATGAACTCGTTTTAGAGGGCGCTAACGATTATATGGTTATAAGCGATAAAAATATTGTCGTAGGAGAAGAAAACGTTACAAAGAATATTGAATTTGAACCTAAACCTACCAATGAGGCTAAAGGTAATTTTGTTACTTCTGACGGCGGAGATATTGACGTAACCGGAGTTTTACTTACAAGATTAAGTGATGACTATACTTACTCTCCGGAATTGACTGACGACGGATACAGCATTAAACTTTGCGACGGCGTTTATAAAGTATCGGTTGTTACACCGACAGGTACGGCGTATGAACAGGCTACTCATGTTATTGTTGACGGAAAACCTGTTGAAAAAGACATTTATTTCCTTTCAACAAAAGCTAAAACAGTTGACTACGCCGCAGATATTTATGTTGACGACGATTATGACGGCTCAGAAGGCGCATACCACTACGCTACCCTGAAAGAAGCTGTGGAGGCTGTAAACGCTATGCCGTCTGCCGACAACAACAAGAGAGTTACTATTCACATCGCTCCGGGTACTTACAGAGCTCAGCATATACTTACAAGACCTAACGTATCTCTTATAAACTCAGACCCGACAGGTGTGGTTAATGTTACATGGTATTACGGAATCGGATATAAATATTACAGCGCGGGTTCCGACGGATATTATAACGAATTGAACGCTGTTGACAAATATCTTAAAAACGACAAGGATACAGAAAAAACAGCGGACGTTCAAAGATGGGGCGGAACATTCTATATCAAGAATACCGCTACAGACTTCTACGCTGAGAATATTTTATTTGAAAATTCTTTCAACAAATATATAACAGATGAAGAAATTGAGGACGGTGTTGAACCTGACGGCGCTCAGTCCATTACTTATGACAGAACAGCCAAGAATGCCGACGCGAGATGCAGAGCGGCTACAGAAAGAGCGGCCGCTATACTTGTAGAGGGAGACAGGTCAGAATTCTATAAATGCAGTTTCTCATCAAGCCAGGATACTTTATATACCAATCCTTTAATTCACAGCTATTATAAAGATTGTTTCGTTGAAGGTATGACAGACTATATCTTCGGTGACGGGGAGGTTGTATTTGAGGATTGTACGCTTAATTTCTGCGGATACACAGATAGTACCGCAGGCGGACATCTGACAGCTACAAAATATGACCAGGGCGGAAACGGTTATCTCTTCTATAACTGTAAAATAACAGCCACAAGCGAAGGTTCAATTAAACCAAGCTCAACGAGCGATTTTGGCCGTCCGTGGGGTTCAAACGCTACAGTAACATTTGTCAACGCGGTGGTTTACGGAAACCTTATTACAGCGAGAGGCTATGCAGATATGTCGAGCGCTAAACCGGAAAACGCTAATTATAAAGAATACAATACAACCAAGTCAGATGGTACAAAAATTATAAATACCGCAAGTAAACAGCTTACAGCTGAGGAGGCGGCGGCACTTGATGTGTCTGACTGGTTCGGAGACTGGACTCCAATAAACTACAACTAATGATTTTTACTCCCCGATTTTTAATCGGGGAGTTTTTTATATACATACTTGAAAATATTGGATTGATTTCCGTGTCTTAAAAAAATTTCTCTTGATTGAAATTTTAACATAAGAGTATAATAATAGATATATATAGGAAATGCCGCATATAAAGACAATAAAAATGATTTTTTAAACTTAAAAGTTACGTTTAGAGTTATTTTTCAGGAAAAATAACTCTAATACTTCAATTTTTTTGAAAAATTATTTTTTATTTTTTAATTTGTCGGTATTTCCATAAGAAAATTTTGATTTCAGGAGTATTGATTTATATGAATATTACTATGCTTACGGATTTTTACGAGATTACTATGATGCAGGGATATCTGAAAACAGGTGAGGGAAAGAAAAAGGCTGTTTTTGACCTGTTTTACAGAAATAATCCCAACAACGGCGGTTATTCAATATGCGCCGGTCTTTCACAGGTTATTGATTATATTCAGAATATTTCTTTTACCGACGAGGATATCTCTTATTTAGATAAGTTCTCGATTTTTGACAGGGATTTTCTGGATTTTCTGAAAAATTTCAGATTCTCCGGGGATATTTACGCTGTCCCCGAAGGTACTGTCGTTTTCCCCGGAGAGCCTGTTCTGAGAGTACGCGCCCCCATTATTGAGGCCCAGTTCATTGAAACGGCTTTACTTAACATTATTAATCATCAGAGTCTTATCGCTACAAAGGCTTCAAGAATAGTATGGGCCGGTCACGGCGACAAAATTTTAGAGTTTGGTTTAAGACGCGCTCAGGGAACGGCCGCCGGCCTTTATGGGGCAAGAGCCGCCGTTATCGGCGGATGCGCCGCCACAAGCAATGTTCTGGCAGGGAAAATGTTTGATATACCTGTTTGCGGAACTCACGCTCACAGCTGGGTTATGAGCTTTGATGACGAACTTACCGCTTTCAGAAAATACGCTGAGATTTTTCCACATAATTGTATTCTGCTTGTGGACACTTTCGATACTTTACATTCGGGTATTCCCAACGCTATCAAGGTCTTTTCGGAACTCAGGGAAAAGGACAGGCTCTTTGAGGGATACGGTATCAGACTTGACAGCGGGGATTTTTCCTATATCTCCGAAAAAGCAAGGGAAATGCTCGATAACGCCGGTTTTAAAGACGCTGTTATATGCGCCTCAAGCGATTTGGACGAGTATATTATCACTTCCCTTAAACAGCAGGAAACTAAAATAAGTGTTTGGGGCGTCGGGACAAATCTTATAACATCTAAGGACTGTCCCGCTTTCGGCGGCGTTTACAAGCTTTCCGCCGAGGAAAAGGACGGGGAGATTGTCCCGAAAATCAAGATTTCTGAAAATCCTGATAAAATTACCAATCCCGGTGTAAAAAAGGTGTTCAGGCTTTACGATATAAATACTAAAAAAATAAAGGCCGACATTATTGCTCTTGAACACGAAAAAATTGACGCAAATAAAGATTTGACTATATTTGCCCCTTTCGCTACATGGAAAACAATGACCCTTAAAGCGGGAAAATTTGCCGTCAGAGAGCTTCTTGCGCCTGTATTTTCAGAGGGGAAACTTGTCTATTCCGATATGCCCGTAATGGAAATAAGAAAATACTGCGCCGAGGAGATGAACAGTTTATGGCCCGAGTATAAAAGGCTTGTTAATCCTCATATTCTCCCCGTGGATTTGTCAGAGGAACTTTTTAACCTTAAAAAAGATTTGATTAACCGGACACTTCATAAATTTTAGGAAACAATATACCGTGAAACAATTTATTAACGCAAAGCTACGCTTTGCCGCCGGCCTTCCAGCCAAGGTTCCAAACCTCCAAAAATGCTCTTTGAGCATTAAAAATCG
>CAYLJL010000098.1:0-6507 GCA_964384005.1 uncultured Lachnospiraceae bacterium
TCTTCGTCAGCCGTTTCTGAAAAGCCATCAAGTTCTGAATCTTCATCTGATTCGCCGAACATTTCGTTATCGGCTCTTGTAAATTCCGGATGCATAGCGAAATATTCTTCCTCGCTAAAAGTCTTTTTAAGATTTAAAACTGTACCCTGCCCTTCGGGAACGACCTTTACTTTTTCCTGTCTGATTTCCTCAACGGCTGTGGATAAAGGCTTTCCCTGTTTTTCCTCAACCATAGGTTCGTCGCCCGCGATAAGCTGTCTCGCTCTTTTTGCCGACGCGATAACAATAGTATATCTGCTTGTAATCTCGGAAACTTCCTCCGTATCTTTATTAAGTACCTCCATTAACTCCGCGTAAGATGGCTTAAGCATTTAATTAACCCCTTTCAATATATTTTTATAAAGCGCTTTTCAACATTCATATATTAATCAACGCTTCCTTCAAACCAAGATTTCTTTTAGCTTTCATTTTTTCGGCTTTAACAATACACTCAAGGTCAGAAACCGCCTGTTCAACAGAATCGTTAATAACAATATAATCGTATTTATCAATATTGTCAATTTCTTCTACCGCCCTTTTAAGCCGAAGTTCTATTTTTTCGGGAGTTTCCGTAGCCCTTCCCGTAAGTCTCTTTTCTAATTCATTCATACTCGGAGGAGTAAGAAAAATAAGAACCGCCTCAGGATAAAGTTCTTTCACTTGCAAAGCCCCTTGAATTTCGATTTCCAGAATAACAGTTTTATTGTTTTCAATCTGCTCATTAACGTAATCAACGGGCGTTCCGTAATAATTTCCGCAAAAAGTAGCGTATTCAAGAAGTTTTTTGCCCTCAATCATATCTTCGAACTGTTCTCTTGACTTAAAAAAATAATGAACGCCGTCTGTTTCATTCTGGCGGGGTTCTCTTGTCGTCGCCGATATAGAAAGAGAATACTCGCTCCTTTCTTTCAATTCGGAAACAATCGTACCTTTGCCCGCCCCCGACGGGCCTGAAATTATCAAAAGAATACCTTTTTCACTTATCATTTACAATATCTCCTAATTTAAAATTTTTATTCCTGAAACCGCCATTTGATTAATCAGAGGTTCCCCTCATCCGTCTCATTTATATCAATTTCCATATCTCCCTCGGAATTTTCCGTATCCTTGGCAGAAATTCTGTTCGCGACCGTTTCCGGCTGAATCGAGGATAAAATAATATGTCCGCTGTCCATAACAATAACAGCTCTTGTTCTTCTTCCATAAGTAGCGTCAATAAGCTTTCCCTCATCTCTGCCATCTTGAATAAACCTTTTAATAGGCGCGGATTCGGGACTTACTATAGCGATAATTCGGCCGGCAAGAACAATATTACCAAAACCTATATTAATAAGATTTGTGTTGCTCATAAAGTAAAAACTCCTTTTATTATTCAATATTCTGAATCTGTTCTCTTACCTTTTCAACTTCGCTTTTAAGTTCGATAACCGTATTGGTAATATTCAAATCCGTTGTTTTTGAACCTATAGTATTCAATTCCCTGTTTATTTCCTGAATAAGAAAGTCAAGCTTTCTTCCGACAGGTTCTTTTTCTTCCAAAAACAATCTCATTTGAAAAATATGACTTATAAGCCTTGTTATTTCCTCATCAATACATACTTTTTCAGAGAAAATCGCGACTTCCGTAAGAATTCTGCTCTCGTCATATCCCATATCCTCAAGCTCGCCGAGCCTTTCCCTTAGTCTTTCCTCATAATTTTTCTCGGCAAAAGGCATCTGTTCATTGATAAACTTGACTTTTTTATCAATAAAATCAAGCTTGCCATAAATATTTTTCTTTAAAACCTCGCCCTCGTTTTCCCGCATTTTTATAAAATTAGAAAGAGCGTCCCTCACAGCGTTAAAAAGCGGTTCGGAAACCTCGCTTGCCTCGCTGTTTTCAAAAGAAGTTCTCTCAACCGTTAAAACCTCCGGAAATTTAGTGACAAGACCAACAGATATATCGTCCTGTATACCATACCTCACTTTTATATCTTCAAGAACCTTAATATAACTGTCAGCAATAACCTCATTCAAATTTATTTTCACGTCATTTTTAGCATATGTTTCAAAAGAAACATAAATGTCCGTTTTTCCTCTGAAAATTTGTTTGGCGGCGATTTTTTTGACATAATCCTCAAATGAAATCATTGACCGTGGAACTTTAACATTAATATCATTATATCTGTGATTAACCGATTTTATCTCAACCACAAATTTACGGTTATGGAGCGTACATTCCCCTCTGCCATAACCCGTCATACTTCTCATAACAGTGCCTCCTTATCATAGGAATAATTAATCAATGCGGCGTATGTATAAACAAAGAAACTCCGCATCAATTCCGGCATAGTCAGAAAAAAACATTTTTTCCATTATAGAATTGCGTAGTATTAGAAAGAAATCTATTTTTAAAACATTTGACTGCATACCGTACCTTCTATTATAATATGTAATGAAAACTATTGCAATTAATTTATAAAAAAACTTTGGAGGTTTTATTTATGGCACTTGACGGAACAGTAGTTTCAAACATAATAAACGAATTAAAAGCGAAACTTCTCGGAGGAAGAATCGATAAAATATATCAGCCTGAGAATGATGAAATCATCATCTCTTTAAGAAGTCTCGGAAAAGCATATAAAATTTTAATTACCGCGAACGCTTCACAGCCGCGGCTTCACCTCACGGAAAAAAACAAACAAAATCCACCGCAGCCACCTTTATTCTGTATGGTTTTAAGAAAATATCTCACAAGCGGGAAAATAATTGATATAACACAGCCTGAATTTGAGCGGATAATAAATATTCATATAGAATCTATAAACGAACTCGGTGATTATTCCGAAAAAAAACTTATTGTGGAGATTATGGGAAAACACAGTAATATAATTCTTGTTGACGAAAACGGAGTAATTCTTGACGCTATAAAGCATATAAGTCATGAGAAAAGTTCTGTCAGAGAAGTTCTTCCGGGGAAAAAATATTGTTCTCCCCCTTCGGGAAAAATAAATACAATGCTGTTAAATGAGGAAAACTTCTTGCTTTCAGTTAAAAATAATCCGGTGAAAAAACTTCAGAATTTAATTTATGAATCATATAACGGAATAAGTCCGTTTCTTGCTTGTGAAATTTGTTTCAGAGCAGGACTCGACGCATCCGATAATGTAGCTGAAACATCACCGCTTAACCTTAAAAAATTATATGAAAGCTTTAAATCCATTGTTGAAAAAATAAAAAACAATAATTTTTCGCCGGAAGCAATTTACTCTGAAAAAAATAAAATTATTGACTTTTCAGCCATTGAAATCAAGCAATACAATTCATATAAAAAACAAAAATTCGCTTCAATATCCGACTTGTTAGAATTTTTTTACGCCGAAAAGGATTTGATTTATAGAATAAACCAAAAATCACAGGATTTAAAAAAAGTTATAACAAACAATATAGAAAGATGTGTAAAGAAAAAAGATATACAGATAAAAACATTAAAATCAGTTTCAGACCGTGATAAATTAAGACTTTACGGAGAACTTATAACTGCAAATATATACGCCGTTCCAAACGGAGCGAATTCTTTTACAACACAGAACTTCTATGATGAAAATCTAAAAGATATAACAATTCCGCTCGACCCTTTATTAACTCCATCAGAGAACGCGCAAAAATATTTCAAAAGATATAATAAAGAAAAAAGAACCTTTTCCGCACTTCAAATACAAATAAAACAAAACGACGAGGAACTTGAATACCTGGAAGGCTTATTAACCTCTCTGCAAACCTCCTCAGATGAACAGGATATAAAAGAAATCAGACAAGAACTTTATGAACAGGGATTTATCAAAAAACTGAAACATCAAAAAGGAAAAACAAAGCCTGTAAAATCAACCCCCCTGCATTATATATCTTCTGACGGATTTAATATTTATATCGGCAAAAACAACCATCAAAATGACGAACTCACTTTAAAATTTGCTAAAAACAACGATATATGGCTTCACACAAAAAAAATACCCGGTTCTCACGTTATAATTGTAACTGAAGGAAAAAATGTTCCTGAAGCCACATTGAACGAGGCCGCGCTTCTTGCGGCATTTTACAGCAAGGGAAAAAATTCAACTCTCGTTCCTGTGGACTATACCCTGAAAAAATTCGTAAAAAAGCCGTCGGGAGCAAAACCCGGAATGGTTATTTATGAAACAAATAAAACCGCGTATATAACACCGTCAGAGGAAAAAGTCGGAAAAATAAAAAAAGCGGATTAAAAAATTCCGCTTCAGACTGCCGAAAAAGCTAAAATCTTTGAAAAAACTTCAACAGTCAAATTTCATAACAAAACAAAATCAAGCCGCCAGACAAAGTCTGGCACGCCGATATAGAGAAATGCAAGAAGTGCTTGCATTTCTCTATATATACCTGAATGAATTTAAATATGCCCTGATTTTTATATAAATTAATTATAAAGTATCATCTTCATCATCATCCATAATGTCAGTCGCGCTGCTGCGCGGGTCAAAAGATGAAACTCTTTTCTCTTTTTTTTCTACAAGGTCAAAACCCGCGATTTCAGCCAATTCGCAAATTGATTTTTTAGAAACCTTTTTGCCTTTATATTCAACAAGGTCTGTCATATCTCCTGTAAATACATCGGCAGGCTCATACTTTTGTAAAACAATTCTATCATTGCTTGTAAAAATTTCTAATGGGTCTTTAATATTGATATTAAGCTTTTTTCTTAACTCAATAGGCAAAACTATCCTTCCAAGCTCATCGACTTTACGCACGATACCGGTTGATTTCATTAAAAGCACCTCCTGATTTTTAATAATAAACTTATAAAACCTTTCTGCTGTTATTATACTATCACATATAATACAAAAAGTCAATATGTTACAAAAAAATATTTTTTACGATATTATTTTTTTGTGCATTTTACTGTAATATATTTATCAATTTATTATATATTTTTACATTTTTTTCCATTTGATGAATTTATGTAAATTATAATTTGTGAAATTTTATTTATTCCCCTTTTTCAACAATACAAACAGTAACTATTCAGGCCTTAAAATTTATTAACTATCCTCAATTATGGCAATCTGCGGAATTTTCAAGGCAAAACAGCAAAATAATTTGGGAATATATCAGTTTTTTTAATATTTGTCTGTTCATTCTTCTATTGTTTCGCTATAGCATAAGATACATATTAAATATAAAAATATAATATATATTTAATAACTCGCCAATTATAGCAATACCCAGAATTTATTGTGGCAAAGTAACAAAAGAAAATTATTTTTTAAACTATCAGCACTTCCTTTTGCCATTTCGCTATAATTATAGTCAATCAACTTAAAAATATATAAGGAGGAATAATATGTTAAATTATTTATGGGGAGGAATGATTTTAATAGGTATAGCCGTTGCCGCTTTTACAGGAAAAATGCCTGATGTAACAAACGCGGCTATAGACTCCTCAAAAGAAGCAGTAACAACCTGTATAACAATGACCGGAATATTGTCTATGTGGACTGGGCTTATGAAAATAGCCGAAAAATCAGGGCTTATAAAAATACTTTCCAAAAAAATGACGCCTTTCTTAAATTTTCTTTTTCCGGAAATTCCCAAAAATCATAAAGCTCTTGATTACATATCAACGAATATAATAGCGAATATATTCGGTTTAGGCTGGGCGGCAACTCCCGCTGGAATAAACGCGATGGAGGAAATGCAGAAACTGAATAAAAATAAAAAATACGCGAGCCGTTCAATGTGTATGTTTATGATATTTAATATGTCAAGCTTACAGCTTATCTGCGTAAATCTAATAGCCTATCGTACACAATATAATTCTGCAAATCCATCAGAAATAATAGGCCCCGGACTTTTCGCCACATTCATATCAACCATCGCAGGCATTTTATTTGTAAAAATCGTCGAAAGGTGGAAATACAAATGAATTTTTTAATATTAATTTCCAATTTAATGGTTCCTTTGATATTCGTTTTTATAATATTTTACGGATATTCGAAAAAAATTGAAATATATGACGTTTTTGTGGAAGGAGCAAAGGACGGTTTAAAAACCGTGCTCCGGATTTTGCCGACGTTAATAGGGCTTATGGTTTCCGTTGGAATACTCCGCGCGTCAGGTGCCCTCTCACTTCTTGAAAAATTAATTTCTCCCCTTGCGGACGCCATTGGATACCCAACGGAAACCATACCTCTTACATTTATGCGTTTAGTCTCATCCTCCGCGTCAACAGGTATACTCTTAGACTTATATAAAACTTTCGGGCCGGATTCTTTTACAGGCCGTTTTGTAAGCGTAATGATGAGTTCGACAGAAACAATAGCTTATACAATGAGTATATATTTCATGGCGGTAAAAATAACAAAAACACGCTATACCCTTCATGGTGCTATATTCGCTAATATAGCGGGAGTTATCGCAAGCTTGTGGATAAGTAACGTACTCTGGGGAAATTAG
>CAYLJL010000099.1:0-6495 GCA_964384005.1 uncultured Lachnospiraceae bacterium
AGAAAAATCTTGAAATGAGAGTAGCGGCTGAACATGGCGCGACAGCGGGTAAAATAGACCTTGCTACAAGAGCTAAGGCGGCTAATCTTGACGCTATTCATGATACGGTTCATGAGATGTGCAAAGATGAGGCAAGACACGGCAAAGCATTTAAAGGCTTGCTTGACAGATATTTCAGTTAATTTACAGACAGTGATTAAAATTATAGTGAACGACAAAATATTTTGTCGTTCACTTATTTTGTTTTTTCTGCGATTTTTAACTTTTTTGACAGTCTGCTGTAATTCAAGAATTACAGCTCATTTTTTTGAGAAATGCTTTTGTTCGCTCATTTTTGGGATTATCAATGACTTCTTCCGGACTTCCTTCCTCGACAATAAGCCCTCCGTCCATAAATATTACTCTGTTTGAAATACTTCGGGCGAAGTCGATTTCATGAGTTACTATTATCATAGTCATTTTTTCATCGGCAAGTCCTCGGAGTACTTTTAATATCTCCGCTGTAAGTTCCGGGTCAAGGGCGGAGGTCGGCTCGTCAAAAAACAGCATTTTAGGCTTCATGGCGAGAGCGCGGGCAATAGCTACACGCTGCTGCTGTCCTCCCGAAAGCTGATATGGATAATAATTTTCTTTATCCTCAAGTCCCATTTTTTTCAGTAATATATGAGCTTCTTCATAAACCTCACTTTTCAAACGCTTCTGAACGTGGACAGGAGCGTCGGTTATATTTTTTATTACCGAATAGTGTGGAAATAAATTGAAATTCTGAAAAACAAGTCCAAAATAACCACGGATTTTCTTCATTTGTTCCTTTGAAGCGTATACGGGGGAGCCGCTTTTGCTTGTTACAGCCTGTTCACCGCAATAACTCATATCACCGCCGTCAATAGTTTCAAGCATTGTCATACAGCGCAGTAAAGTAGATTTTCCCGAACCCGACGGACCGAGAACGGATATAATTTCCGTCTGGTCAACTGACAGACTTATATCTTTAAGCACCCGCAAATTGCCAAAGCTTTTTTCTATATTGTTTATTTCAAGTAAATTCATATTCATAACCTCCTATCAGCGGAAATAATTAAGTTTCTTTTCAATATACTCCATTACAGACGCCACGATAAAGTTAAATACATAATAGAATATTCCGGCTATGAATAATGGCATAATTGTGGTTTCGGCGGCGGCGACTTGTTTAGCGAGAGTAAACATTTCGGTATAAGATATGGCGAAAGCAAGCGATGTATCTTTTACAAGAGTAATAACCTCGTTTGTTACCGATGGAATTATATTTTTAACCATCTGAGGAAATATAATTTTAAAAAAACGCTGTCTTCTGTTATAGCCGAGAATATAAGACGCCTCATACTGTCCTTTTGCCACGGCCTGAATACCGGAACGGTAAATTTCAGCGAAATACGCCGCGTAGTTAAGTGTGAAGCCTATAATTACGGCATAAAAACGGTAACTCGCGGGAGTTTCTATGCCAAAAACAAAGTAAGGACCGAAAAATACAACCAATAGCTGTAACATAAGCGGAGTTCCGCGTACTATTGAAATGTAAATTTTTACTATCCATCTTATGGGAGTTAATTTGGACATTCTGCCTGACGCGATAAGAAGCCCGAGAGGCATTGAAAAAAGCAGAGTAAGCAGGAAAATGGCAAGTGACGCCGCAAGTCCTCCGACGAGCTGTTCAGAAATACTTAAAAATTTCTCAATGAAAGACCGGTTATTTTCCGTAGTTACGTTATCTATGTAAGAATCTTCAGCTGAAAGGCATATACTTGATTCAAGGCCCCATTTTTCGGCAATTCTTATAAAAGTTCCGTCGCCGAGCATCTCTAAAAGAGTTTCCTGAACTTCGTTTCTCAGTTCAGTATTGCCTAAAAGAAAACCGATACCATATTTCTCAGAGGAAATATGGTCATCAAGCATGGTAAAGCTATTTCCCCTTAATTCAATCTCATAGCTGGCAACGCCGATATCCATACATATAGCATCTATTGCTCCCGATTCAAGATTAAGAAAAGCGCTGTTATAATCTCCGACCTGCTGAAGTTCCTTAAAGGATTTAAGAAGATTTTTATTTTCTTCCAAAGCGTCGTCGCCCGTCAGAGCGGCGAGAGCAGAACTGTCGGACTGAACGGCGACTGTTTTGCCGGCAAGGTCGGAAAAATCCTCAATTCCCGAATCTTTTTTTACAATAACAACCTGTGAGTTATCAATATACGGTGTAGTCCAAGTATATTTATCCTCACGTCCGTTCATGGTAAAACCGTTCCAGATACAGTCGATAGCTCCTGTTTTAAGTTCCATATCCTTAGAATTCCAGTCAATAGGCTGTTTTTTTAAAGTCCAGCCTTTACGGTTGCAGACTTCTTCCGCAAGGTCAAGGTCGAAGCCAACATATTCGCCGCTTTCATCTTTATATCCATATGGGGGGAACTCAGCGTCAAAACCAACTGTAAAAGTTTTGTTATCATCAGCGGCACAGCATACTGTAAATGCCGTTGTACACATATACACAATAAACAGTACAGCCATAACGCGCGACAATAATATTTTTTTTAAGTTCATATTTTCTCCTCCGTTATTTTCTCTTTTTATTTATAGTCAATCAACTTGAAAATGAGAAAAAGGAGGCGGGCTGAAAATTATTTTCGCAAGGCGGCGGAAGGAGAGCATAGTCGAGAGCCTATGCTGACTGACTAAACATAAGAAAAAAGGATTTTCAGCCGCCGAACTTGTTCATTTTTTAAGTTGATTGACTATATTATAACACATATTTTGACATTGTACAGTTAATTGTGTCAATCTTTTCATTTATTCAATTATTTTGTAATATTCGTTTGAGGAAATACCGCGCAAAGGATAACAAAAATAATTTTCAAAATTTACGTTTATAGCAAACCATAAAATTAATGCTATTTATTTTTTTTGGAAAGCAGAGCTTTCCGTGTTTCAGCAGCGTGCCGACAAAGCCGACACGCTGAAATCCGATTGTCTTTAATCAATCGGATTTTTTATGATGTTTTATAAGGAAAACAGGGTCTTATTCGGTTTCCGGCAGTTTTTTAACTAAAATACTGTAGATTACGGGTATTACTACAAGGGTAAAAAACAGGGAGGTTGCCAGACCGCACATAAAAGCTATTGCAAGTCCTCTGAAAAGGATATTTCCCGAAAAGGCAAGGGGAATAAGCCCCAGAATTGTTGTGGCGGTGCTTAGCATTATCGGGCGGAAACGTTTATTAACCGCTGTTTTGCAGGCTTCCATAGAGGATATGCCGTTTTTTAATTCATTATCCATATAGTCGACGAGCACTATGGCGTTATTTACAACAACGCCTATAAGGCTTATTATACCAAGTATAGCGAACATAGAAAGGTTTTCGCCGAAGATGTACAGTCCTATGGAAGAACCTATAAGGGCAAAGGGAATTGTTATAAAAATTATTATACTTCTGCTTACGGAATAAAATTGCAGGTAAAGTATAAGGAAAATAGCTATCACTCCGAGAACCGCGCCTATGCTTAACGAAGATATAACCTGATTGAACATATCGCTGTCTCCCTCATAAGTTATTGTCACGCCTTTTAAATCGGCTGAGTCTAATTTTTTCTTTACGGTGTTTTGTATCTCGACGGCGCTTTTCCCCGTTTTGGGAAGCGCTGTAACTGTTACGCACTTCTGACCGTTATAATGGGATATTTTACTGTAATCAGCCGTATAGACGACGTCAGCTACCTGTGACAATTTATATTTTCCGCCTGTTCCTGAGGATTTTATCTCAAGATTTTTAAGGGCGTCTGTAGTCGTGGTATCGGTTTTTAAAATAATCGGGTATTCTTTACTGTTTTTTCTGAAGTTTGTGACAGTTCTGCCCATCATGGCTATATTAAGCTCGTTCTGGACTTCCGCTTTTGTAAGTCCGGCTGAATTGAGAGCGTCATTTTTTAAGTCTATATAATAGTTATAGGTTTTTAATTTTATATCCGTATATACGTTTTTGGCGTCGTCAATTTCTTTAAGGTACTGTTCCGCCCGCAAAGCAGCGGTGTTTATGGTTTCAATATCACTTCCGCATATATTGAACTGTACAAGCTCGCTGGATTTTGGAATTATACCTATTTCTTTAACCGTTACGCGCTCGGAAACCGCCGATTTTAACTTGTTTTCAAGATATTGGCAGTAATCTCCTTTTGTCATATCACCTAAATCCTTTAATTTTACGACAAAGCTTCCCGTATTTGTAGAGTCTGTCGACGGCATGGAGGTGAAGTCATATTTAGGTATTCTTCCTCCCGACGCGGAGAGGTAATATTCTATATTTTCCTCATTTTTTATTATTTCGGAAATTTCGGCGACAGCTTTTTCAGTTTTTCGTATGTCATATAAATTATCTGTCTCTATGTTTATGTCAAGAAGCATTTTATCTGAATTCGGTACAAGTTCCATATCAAGATTCAGAAGAAAAAACACGCTTGAGGCAACGCATAAAACAGATACTATGACCGTTAAAAGGCGATGTTTCAGGCAAAGTTTCAAAAGATTTGAAAAAATATCTCTTACATACTGTTTTCTTTCTTTTTTTATTTTTGATTTTTTTATAAACATATAACACATTACGGGCGTTACAAGCATTGACACCAGATATGAAAACACAAGCGCCGATATTACTATCGTAGGCAGACTGAAAACAAAACGGCGCATTGTTCCCGGAAGTACATAGAACACACAGAAAATAGCCACTGTTGTGAGCATTGACGAAAAGACAGGAAGGGCTACCTCTTTCGTTCCGTTTACACAGGCGGAAAGCTTATCCTCATCGTTATCTATCCGGACTTGTATAGCGTCGCTTACTACTATGGCGTTATCAACAAGCATACCAAGGGCTATTATTAATGACGCGAGAGATACAAATTGTACGTCTATGTCAAAAACTGCCATTGATATGAATGTAAGAAACATTGTCAGAGGGATTACAAAGGCTACTATACTTCCGTTTATTATACTCATGCCAATCATTATAACTATCAGAACTATGATAACGCTCTCTATAAGATTTACTATAAAATCGTTTATGGAATCGCTTACATCGTCCGCAAGATAAACTATATTGTTTATTTTTATGTCTTCAGGAATTGAGTTTTTATATTGATTTACTATATCTAATACGGATTCACCTGTCTCTAAAATGTTTTTGTCATTATCAAAGAATACGCTTAATATAACGGCGCTTTCCCCGTTATAGCTGTAGCTTTTTGAGTCTTTGTCATTTTCCTGCGTTATGTCGGCTACATCCCTGAGTTTTATGACCGCGCCTGTTTCACTGTTTATATATATTATAATATCTTTTATTTCCTCTATGTCGGAAAGCTTTCCGGAGGAGTTTATATATATTTCGTTGTTTTCAAATTCTATTGTTCCCACAGGAACAGTTGAGTTCTGATAAGCTATTATACTTGAAAGTTCTGTAAGCGATACGGGAATATGACTTAATTTTGAGGAGTCCACGGTTACTTTTATCTGAGATTCATGTTCTCCCTCTACGTCGGTACGGACAACGCCTTCGCTCCCTGACAGCAAATCTTTTAAGGATTCCGCGCGCTGGGTAAGCTCCTCATTAGTTTTATTTTCTCCTGTAAAGGCAAGTATAAGCCCGCAGGTCTCAAAAGCGTTATCGTTGTATGTAAGGCTGCTTATTCCCTCTGGCAGCTCGTTTTCTTTAAGAGCGTTTATTTTTATTCTCAGCTTATCCATATTATCCTGTAATTCTTCTTCGCTGAGGTCTCTTACAAAAGATACTTTTACTACGCTTATACTGTTGTATGAATCGCTTGTAACACTTTCAAATCCATCCGCTTCCATACATTCATCTTCTATTTTTGATGTTACAAGCTCCTCCATATCCGAGGGAGACGCCCCCGGAAAAACTGTCGTTATAATTACCATAGGAAGCTCGATAATCGGGTACTGCTGTTTCGGCGTTATATTAAAGCATATTCCGCCGATTATAAAAAGAATTATTACTATGGCGAGTGTCGCTTTCCTTTTTAATATAAGATTATATACCAGTCCTTTATTTTTCAACGGTTTCACCCTCTTTTACCATATAGTCAATCAACTTAAAAAATAAACAGGTTCGGCTGACAAAAATTATTTTTGACTGTGTTATAGTCAGTCAACTTAAAAATAAACAAGTTCGGCGGCAAAAGGATTTTCAGCCCGCCTCCTTTTGCCCTTTTTCAAGTTGACTGACTGTAACTTTTTGATTTTCACGAAGATTTTTTACCTCGTCAGAAACAATTCTTGTTCCGCTGTCAAGTCCCTCGACGCATACGTTTTCTCCCTCGGCGCTTTTAATTGTTATCTCTTTGCTTTTTACTATTGTATCGCCGTCTTCATTTGTTGTTATACAATAGACATAATCTATTCCGTTTATATCTATTATACTGTTTATGGGAATAAAAACAGAGGTTTCCTCATCAAGA
>CAYLJL010000100.1:0-6460 GCA_964384005.1 uncultured Lachnospiraceae bacterium
GGTCAAGCCTTTTTAAAGGCTTGCAGGGTGGTGGGACAGCGTCCCACGGTCTTAACTTAGTGCGTATGGGGCAGCGCCCACGGTCTTATTTTTTGTTGTATTAATTTGTTGTTTTGCTATAGTTTATAACAGAATAATAAAAAACGAACGGACAAATATTAATAAATATAATATATCAAAAAATTATTTTATTGTTTTGCGCTAAAAATTCTGTTAATTATATTTAAAGAAAGGAAATTTTTTATGGATTTGCCGAAAGACCCTGTAATATTGTTAAGCTATGTAAACACACAACTCAGAGATAATTATTCTAATCTTGCTGACTTTGTAAATTCGCAAAATGTTGATATAGAGGATTTAACAAATAAATTAAACTCAATAAACTATTTTTATGATAAAAAGACAAATAAATTTATATAGTAAGGAGTATCAAAAAATGACTTCTGTAACAAAATTAACGGTCCGTTATGCTGAAACTGACCAGATGGGCATAGTATACCATACTAATTATGGAATATGGTACGAAATCGCGAGAACAAATTATATAAAAGATATAGGTTATTCTTATTCCGATATGGAAAAATCCGGAATATTTCTTCCTGTTGTAAACTTAAATATTAATTATATATCTCCCGCTCATTACGACGATAATATAATAATTAAAACAACCGTTTCAAAAATTTCATCCGCAAAAATAGAATTTTCATATTCAACATACATAGAGGGAAATGAAAAAGCTATAAACACAGGTATTTCCGTACACGCTTTTGTTGATAAAGATATGAATTTAATGAATTTCAAAAAAAATTTTTCTGAAATCTATACAGCGATAAAAAATTCAATAATCTCTGACTATAGCAAAACGTAAAATTGTTTTTATTTTTTACTTGAGATTATAAAAAATCATCTTAAATGACTTTTTAAAAAGTTATTTAAGATGATTTTTTTGTATGTAAAACATCATTTTAATTAAATTCTTGACATAACATTTTTTTCAAAAAAATCCCTTGCCATTTCAGGCTTAACAGCAAAATACTCCTCATCAACCTTGACAGAAACGTCTTCAGAACAATGCCCAAGGCAAAAACTTCCGCAAACCTCAACCTTATCATTGAGTTTATGTTCTTCAATCATTTGCTGAAAAGTATTTATAACATTGTAAGAACCTTTAAGATGGCAAGCACTTCCTATACAAGTATATAATTTAATCATAATAATTTCTCCTTATATAATTACATAACAAGCTTACGGCAAATAAAAAGCCGCAGACCAATTCTCTTTTACTATAATCAATCAACTTAATTATAGTGAACGACAAATTATTTTGTCGTTCACTAATAGCAATTCTGTTATAAATAGAAAAGGATATTTTATTCAAAAACTTAGCGAAAAGCGTTTTGCTCTTTAAACGCCAAAATCGTTAAAAGATATTGAATAAAATATTTTTTCTGTCCGGAGTTTTCTGGAATTGCTGTATAATTGATTCAGACGATAAGCAAAATACCGCCGTTTTTCGCATTTGATAATAACCATAAACTTTATTTTCAAAAAATCTATGGTTATTATCAGCTTATTTACTTAAATAATCAGTAGCACACCATTACTTGTTGCCGTCGTCTGACTTTTTGCCATATTCGACATGGAGAAGTTCGTGAACCTTACCTTTAAGAACTCCGTCATAAAGACGCATCATAACAGGATTTTCCTCACTTCTTTTAATAGTGCAAAGTCTGTCTTGGTCATAGAGTCTTTCTCCTCGTTTAACCTTTTCGTCAAAACTTGCGAAAGGCTGACCCGCTCCGCATACACAGCCTCCCGGACACGCCATAACCTCAATAAGGTCGTAATGTTCGCCGGCTTTAAGCTTCTGAATTAAATCATCGGCATTTTTAAGACCGCTCACAACGGCAATTTTAATATCCTTGTCATTATATTTGATAGTAAGTTCTTTGACGCCCTGCATACCTCTGACGCCGTTAAAAGCAAGAGTTCTTATAGCGGATAAAGACTTATCCGTAGAAACTCTCCTGATAACAGCCTCGGTAACACCTCCGGTAACACCGAATATCACGCCCGCGCCCGTATACGTCTCGAAAGGCATATCAACAGCTTCAGGTTCAATTTCGGAAAATACAATACCCGATTCTCTTATCATCTGAATAAGTTCTTGAGTCGTAATAACATAATCGGTCATCGGAACTCCGTCGACCTTAAATTCATCTCTTGCCGCCTCAAATTTTTTAGCTGTACAAGGCATAACGGCAACATTTATAATTTTTCTTCTTGAATTTTTATTTTCTTCTTTTATAACAGAAGAGAACATACCCATCGGCGAACGACAGGTGGAAATATTCGGAAGAAGCTCCGGATAATTCTTCTCGGCATAGTTTACCCAAGCCGGACAGCAAGAAGTAAACAAGGGGATATTTTCATTTTTCTCAATCCTTTTAAGGAATTCGTTAGCTTCCTCAAGAACCGTAAGGTCCGCGCCGGTAGAAGTATCAAAAACCTCGTCAAATCCGATTCTTCGCAAAGAAGCGATAATTTTACCCATAACATTTTGCTCATCACAGCCAAATTCTCTCGCCACAGCGGTTCTTACAGCCGGTGCAATCTGAGCGATAACTTTAACGTTTTCCTTGCTTAAATCATTCCATAATCTCTGACTGTCATTTTTAATAACAATAGCGCCTGTAGGACAAACAGCGGCGCACTGACCGCATCCGACACAAGGAGATTCGGCGATAGGTCTGTCAAAAGCGGTACATACTTTCATTTTAGAGCCTCTGAAGGCAAAATCTATAGCGCCGACATTCTGCACTTCGTTGCATACCCTAACACAGTCACCGCAAAGAATACATTTATTTGTATCTCTTGTAATACACAAAGAAGAATTATCTATATCCGGCTTTGTAGCCGTGTTAGGGAACCTTACGTCAGTAATACCAAACCTGCTCGCAAGTTCCTGAAGTTTACAGGCTCCGTTTTTAGCGCAGGTAGTACAATCACGGCAATGGTCGGCAAGCAGAAGTTCAAGAATCATTTTTCTGTGTTTTCTAAGCTTTGGAGTATTTGTATAAATTTCCATACCCGCTTTAGGGGGTGTAGAGCATGACGCTTCCATGCCTCCCCATTTATTCTCGACCATACACATACGGCAGGCGCCGTATACAGAAAGTTCGGAATAATAGCAGAAAGTAGGCAAATCAATTCCAGCCTTTCTGATAAGTTCCAGAATATTTTTCTCACCGTTTATCTCAACGGGAATATTGTCAATAATCATAAAATTATCACTCATCATTAAACCTCCCCTATAGCCGCAAAGCCGCAGGCGTCTTTGCAGGCTCCGCATTTAATACATTTAGAACTGTCAATAACAAACGGTTCCTTAATTTTACCGGAAATCGCCCCGACAGGACAAACTCTTGAACATTTTGAACATCCCTTGCACTTTTCGGGGTCAATAGCATAAGAAGTAAGTTGCTTACAGTTTCCGGAAGGACATTTTTTGTCATAAATATGAGCCTCGTATTCTTCCCTGAAGTTCTTAATAGTGCTTACAACAGGGAATGCCGCCGATTTACCCAGACCGCATAAAGCTGTTGAACTGATTGTATCAGCAAGTTCAAGAAGAAGCTCAATATCTCCATCAACACCCTGACCCGCGACAATTCTTTCAAGTACTTCAAGCATACGTTTTG
Source organism: uncultured Lachnospiraceae bacterium (assembly GCA_964384005.1). Classification (GTDB taxonomy): domain Bacteria; phylum Bacillota; class Clostridia; order Lachnospirales; family CAG-274; genus MGBC114079. The sequence continues at coordinate 3,702 of CAYLJL010000100.1, forward strand.
TACCCTCGCGGCACGGAACACATTTACCGCAGGATTCATTCTGAGTAAAGTTCATAAAGAAACGCGCAACCTCAACCATACACGTATTGCTGTCCATAACAACAAGCCCGCCCGAACCAATCATGGCGCCGACTTTTTTAAGTGAATCAAAATCAAGAGACATATCAAGATTCGGAGTAACAAGGCATCCGCCGGAAGGGCCGCCAATCTGAACGGCTTTAAATTCAGCGCCGTCTTTCATTCCTCCGCCTATATCAAAAATAATTTCTCTTAAAGTAGTACCCATAGGCACTTCAATAAGACCTGTATTCTGTATATTTCCTGTAAGGGCAAAAGTTTTCGTTCCCGGACTGTTTTCCGGACCGATACTTTTATACCAATCGGCCCCTTTCAAGACAATTTCCGGAACATTAGCATAGGTCTCAACATTATTGAGAACAGTTGGTTTTTCAAAAAGACCCTGCTCAACCGTACGCGGAGGCTTAACCCTCGGCATACCTCTCTTTCCCTCAATAGAAGCTGTCAGAGCGCTTCCCTCGCCGCATACGAAAGCCCCCGCGCCTTTGTTTACGTGCATTTTAAAACTAAAATCCGTCCCGAGAATATTTTCCCCTAAAAGTCCATATTCCTCCGCCTGTTTAATAGCGTTTTCAAGACGGTTTACAGCCATGGGATATTCCGCGCGGACATAAATATATCCCTCGCTCGCGCCCGTAGCAATACCCGCAATCATCATGCCCTCCAGCATTCGGTGAGGGTCGCCCTCCATAACGCTTCGGTCCATAAACGCGCCGGGGTCGCCCTCGTCGCCGTTACATACAACATACTTAGTTTCCGTTTTCTGTTTCTTAACCTGAGCCCATTTTCTTCCTGTAGGATATCCTCCGCCTCCACGGCCTCTTAAAGTTGATTCCTCAACCTCTCTTATAATATCGTCCTGAGACATATCAAAAAGAGCCTTTTCAAAAGCGGCATATCCGCCTATAGATAAATATTCATTAATTGACGTCGCGTCTATGCGCCCGCAGTATTTACGAACAATTCTCGTCTGTTTTTTATAAAAGGGTATTTCTTCCTGAACAGGATATATTTTTCCGTCTTTTTTATAGACAAGTCTTTCGACAATTTCACCATTTTCAATAGTTTTTTCAATAATTTCCCTGCAATCCTCAACTTTAACCTTTGTATATAAATATCCCTCCGGTTCAATCCGGATAAGCGGACCTATCTCACAGAATCCATGACAGCCGCTCTTTTTAACTCCTACAGAACTGTCATGCGGTTCTTTCTCCAGCTCAACAGAACAATTTATTCCTTTCTCCTTCATAATATTTATAAATTCCTGATAAATATCCAAAGAACCGCTTGCGACACACCCCGTTTCAGCGCAAACCAAAATTTTTTTAGACTCTTTTTTTGAAGAATTTATATAAATTTCTCTCAGATTTTTTAAATCTTCTCTTGATTTAAGCATACTATTCCTCCTCCTTTAGTTCTTTAATTAATAAAGCAGCCTTATCCGGAGTCATAGATGGGTGAACCTTGTCATTGACCGTAAGGGCCGGTGAAAGTCCGCAGGCTCCGAGACAAGACACCGTTTCAACCGTAAAAGCCAAATCATCTGTAGTAATTTTATCTTCAGAAAGTCCAAGTTCTTTTCTTAACCTTTCAAGAATAGGAATAGATTTTCTTATATGACAGGCTGTTCCGTCGCACACCTTAATAACATATTTTCCTTTTGGTTCAAGGGAAAAATTCTCATAAAAAGTAGCAACGCTGTAAATTCTTGCCTCGCTTACGTTAAGCTTCTGAGCGATACGAGGAAATATTTCCTTTGGTAAATAATGATAATGCTCCTGTAATGATTGCAATATAGCTATAATAGCGCTTTGTTTGTACTGATACTCTTCAAGAACATTGTCGACTAAAGAATAGTCAAAATTTTTATTCATTTTCTAATCCTCCTGTTCATAAAATGTTGCAGTATATTATAATAAAAAATAACTGATTAATTATATAGCAATCCGCAGAATTTGCAGGGCAAAACAATAAAATAATAAACATACAGACACCGTTTAATCTATGGATAAAAATTAGACTTCTTTTGAAACTGCGAAATTACTCCGGTCCAGAAAAAAATATTTTATTCAACGTTTTAGCGAAAGGCGTTTTGCTTTTTAAACGCCGAAAGCGTTAAGAAACATTGTAGAAAATATTTTTTCTAACAGTATTTGTATCAATATGAAATTTCGACAGAAGTCTATTGATTTACGCTCTATAGAGCAAATTTTCAGCATATAAACAGTATCTGCAAAATGCAAATGCCGGGCATTGTCAAAAAAATTCAAGTAAATCTAATTTTTATCAATCCTTAAAACGGTGTTTATCATTAATCAGCTTTTTCTTAAAAAATATACTTGTTTTCATTATATTTTAAAATATAATAAATCGGCTGAAAAAAATAAATTTCATATTGCGGCAAGACTTAACGGCTGTCTTAAAATAACCACGCAAGGTGCTTATACGGCTAATTCCAATCGTCGTATACACACAAGAAATCATTTTTTAACTTATTTCGGCAAATTAATCCGTAATACGTTAAATTTTATACATTACCTTTTTAATTATACATAATATTTAATTAATTTGCAATACATTTTAGTATATTTTTAGCGAAATCCCTCGCAAAAGATAATATAGGAAGCACCGCATAAAAGGGAATAAAAATGATTTTTCAAATTTAAAATTTCCGTTATCGT
>CAYLJL010000101.1:0-6407 GCA_964384005.1 uncultured Lachnospiraceae bacterium
CGTTATGCCGGAAGATATTTATGATATTGGGGTGGTTGGAAAAGTTGAGCGGATTTTAAAGCTTCCCGGAGGAGTGACAAAGGTTTTTGCGGAATGTTTCGGCAAGTTTAAAATCAGCGGGTATAATGATAATAATAAATATTTTTCTGTTGATGTTGACGAGGTTATTGATACAAAATATGAAAAAAGCGAAAACGGTCTTGAGCAAAAGGATTTTGAGTACAGGGCTCTTTTAAAGCTTCTTCTTGAAACTTTTGACGAATACGCGAGGGCAGGCAAGGGGAATCCTGAATTTATTATGGACATAATATCCTCTGAGAGTGTTGAGTATATTTGTTATGCTCTTGGTGAGAAAATATTATTTGATATCAGTGATAAACAGAAAATTCTTGAGGAAACCGATTATTCAGAAAGAGCGAAAATTGTTCTGAGGCTTCTTAATAAGGAATTAAACACTATAAACATAAAAAAAGACCTTTATTCAAAGGTTCGTTTAAAAATGGACAAATCCCAGAGAAATTATTTCCTGCGGGAGGAACTTAAGATTATTCAGGAGGAACTTGACGAGCCTGATGGTATTATGGGAGAGGTCAAAGAGTATACAAAACGTATGAATGAAATTGAGAATATGCCGGAATCTGTGAAAAAACGTCTTGAAAAAGAAATCGGACGGTTTAAAAAAATGTCAAGCTCATCAGCGGAAAGCACTGTTTCAAGAGATTATATAGAACTTATTTTAGATATGCCGTGGGGTGTTTTTGACAAAGAAAACAACGATATAAAAAACGCGGGGCGGATTCTTGATAAAGACCATTACGGACTTACAGAGGTAAAGGAAAGAATTGTCGAGTTTCTCGCGGTGAGAAAAATCTCAAGTGACATAAACGCTCCTATTCTCTGTCTTGTGGGGCCGCCGGGAGTAGGAAAAACATCTATAGCCAAATCTGTGGCGAAGGCGCTTAACAGAAAATATGTAAGAATGTCCCTTGGGGGAATAAGTGACGAGGCGGAAATAAGAGGACACAGAAAAACTTATGTGGGCGCCATGCCGGGGCGGATAGTCTCTTATATAAAAAACGCGAAAACAATGAATCCTCTGATTTTGCTTGATGAAATTGATAAAATAAAAAATGAAAGGAGAGGGGACCCGTCTTCCGCCCTTCTTGAGGTTCTTGACGGTGAGCAGAATTTTTCTTTCAGAGATAATTATCTTGAGGTTCCTCTTGATATCTCAAAGGTTTTATTTATGTGTACGGCAAACAGCGCCGAGGATATTCCGGCTCCTTTAAGAGACAGGCTTGAGATAATTAATATAGGCAGCTATACTCATGAGGAGAAGCTTAATATTGCTTTAAAATATCTTGTCTCAAAACAAATAAGTGCGAACGGACTTGACAAAAAGCAGATTAAATTTTCAAAAGAAAGTATATCTGAAATCATATCAGGATATACAAGAGAGGCGGGAGTTCGTACTCTTGAGCGTCTTATCGGAAAGGTCTGCCGGAAATCGGCGAAACTTATTTCTCTTTCCGAGGAAACTTCCGTTTCGGTTAAAAAGGCAAATCTTGAAGACTTTTTAGGCGCTAAAAAGTATAAAGACGAATATATGGACAAAACAGATAAAGTAGGGGTTGTAACGGGACTCGCATGGACAAGAGTCGGCGGTGATACTTTAAGTATTGAAACGGTTATTATGAAAGGAAAAGGCGGTTTTAAGCTTACCGGAAATGTTGGAAAAGTTATGGAGGAATCGGCGAACGCCGCTGTAAGCTATATAAGAGCGAATGCCCATAAATACGGGATTCAGGAGGATTTTTATGAAAATACGGATATCCATATTCACATTCCCGAGGGCGCTGTTCCGAAAGACGGCCCTTCTGCCGGTATTACAATGACATTATCAATAATTTCGGCGCTTACAAAAAGGCCTGTTAAGCATAATGTAGCTATGACGGGAGAAATAACGCTTACAGGCAGGGTTCTGCCTATCGGAGGACTTAAAGAAAAAATTATTGCCGCTAAAATGTTTGGTATTGAAAAATTAATTTTACCCTATGAGAACGAAAGTGATTATAAGGAAGTTCCCGATTATGCCAGAGATGGACTTGATACGGTATTTGTTAAGGATATGGAGGAGGTTGTCAGGGAAGGGCTGACTGATACTGATTGACTATAAGTCCGAAAAATTATTTTTATTTTTCTTTGCGCGGTGTTTCCTTAAAAAGAGGATTTACGTGGTTCATAAAGAAAAAAGGTAACGCCGCTTGTGCGGCGTTACCTTTTTTTATTTTTACAGATAATGATTAAATATCGTTATATAAACCGAGTGTATGGATATATAAATTAAATCTTAACTTACATTAATCTCTATTTATTCGGAATGTACCTGATTTTTAAGAGTAAACTGAGAAACAGTTGACCTGAATACAGCAGACTGACTTGCAAGTTCTTCAGAAGCCGCGGCACTTTCCTCAGACGTCGCGGTATTGTTTGAAACAACTGTCGCAATCTGATTAATTCCGATATTTATTTCAGAAATAGAGTTTGTTTGTTCTTTAGAATCATGAGCCACTTCATTTGAAAGAGTTGATATTTCATCAATCTGATTTACAATTTTTCTTACCGTATCGGCTGTTCTGTTTACGATTTCGCTTCCCTGTTCCGCTTTATTGAGAGATTCGGCGATAAGCGCGGAAGTTTCCTGAGCGGAGGTCTGACTTCTTGCGGCAAGACTTCTTACCTCGTCGGCAACAACGGCAAAACCTTTGCCGTGTTCGCCGGCTCTCGCTGCCTCAACAGCGGCGTTAAGAGCAAGAATATTTGTCTGGAAGGCAATATCATCAATGACTTTGATAATATTTGAAATATTATTCGATGATTCATTGATAGCGTCCATGGCTTTAAGAAGGTCCTGCATTTCATCTCTTACACGAGTAGCGCTTTCTTTAGCGTTGTCGGCAAGCTCATTTGATTTAATAACATTGTCGGTATTTCTTTCAGCGTTTTTAGAAACAAGTCCGATTGTAGCCGTGAGTTCTTCAACAGCGCTTGCTTGTTCGGATGCGCCCTGAGCGAGAGCCGTTGAGGAATCAGCGATACTCTGAGAGCCGATTGCGACTTGCTCGGAGGACATAATAATTTCTTTAATAAGCTGATTAAAGTTTGCAATAATAAGGTTAAGTGAATCCTGAATTTCTTTGAAATCTCCAATATAATCGTGAGAAATCTCAACATCAAGATTTTGATTTGCCATATTTTTAAGTATACTTGAAATATCTTTGATATAGTTGGAAAGGATGGTTATAGTATAATTTATATTTTCAGCCATTTCATTGAATTCACCTTTGAATTTATCCGCTTCAATGCTGAAATCAAAGTTTCCCTGAGCGAGATTGTTCAAAGCGTCTTTGGTAACTCTGATTGGTTCGGCTATATGCATAACGAGAATATTAAGACTATCAATAATTTTTTTCCATTCACCATTAAGGTCTTCTGTAGATATATCTATATTAAGGTTGCCGTTGTTGATGTTATCGGTAATTTTTGTGATAGAATTACCTATTATCTGAATATGTATCTTCATTTTATCAAGAGATTCGTGAATAATGGCTTTTTTGCCGTTAAATCTCGGAGAATCATATGCGAAGTTGCCTTCCGAGTATTCATTAATACCTTTGCTTATAGTAGTATACTCGTTTTCCATATCGCTGAGAATTTTATTGATATTTTCAGCCATAACGGCATATTCACCGGTATATTTTGAGGAATTTATTCTCACGTCAATATTTCCATAGTCCATTTCTTTGAACGCTTCCGACATATCCTCAAAAATATTTATTGTCGTATCCATAAACATAGATAAACTGTTTAAAAGCTGTCCGACCTCGTTTGTAAGATTTGTTCTGACGTTTACGCTGAAATCGCCGCTTGCCGCTTTTTTAGATGCTTCGGCAACATTTAAAATAGGATTTACTATCGATTTACTGGTAATCATAGCGATAATAATAGAAATAATAATTAAAAGTAATAAAACAACAACAAGAAGAATTTCTGTAGTATAAACGGTTACATCAGCCTCTTCATCGAGAAGGTCACTACGGTCTATAGCTGCCTGACGAATAGCTTCGATATTAGTGTAAGCGTTTTCCACTTCAGAAGTAACCTGTGTAAGACAATTTTCAATTTTATTAGATTCTCCATTTAAGCAGGCGTTTGCCAAGTCTTCGGTTAAGTCCTCAACGCTCTCGAAATCGTCTAAGAATTTCTGTAGGAAATTATATAAATTTTGCTGCGCCTGTGCTGTAAGGGCTGTATCAGAGTCAACGTTGGCTTTATATTCGTCTGTTAAGTCAGTGATATTGTCTAAAATTTCGTTAAGTGCGTCAACCGCGCTAATAATTTTATTTTGGTCGTGATAAATTTCAGACTGTACAACAATATTTAAGAAAGCTCTCCTGAATTTAGCCACCGAAAGGTCAAGTTTGCTTGCGATAATAAGCCTTTCGCTGGCTGTATCAAGCAGAAGGTTATATTTATCGTTTACATTGGTGAGCGAGAAAAAGCCAAAAGCCCCGATAATTGTAGAAAAAATCAGCATTATGACAACCAGCAGGACAATCTTTGATTTGATTGAAAAGTTTTTGTAAGAATGTGACATCTTACTCATAAATATCATCTCCTTGTAAAATAAAGTTTATTTTAAATAAATTATATCATGATAAGATATAATTTGCAAGCATATTGTTTAAGAGTATCTGAAATCTTTTGAAATATTTTAAAAAATATAAAATATGCACAAAAAGTTATAAAAACAATTATGTAAAATTTACAATATATATAAAAAATCCCCGCTAATTTCAGGAGGGATTTTTTTGTGTATCAGAACAATTTATTAAAATCTATATTTGAGTTTAAAGCTGCTTCAGCATTTTCCTGTTGTATTTGCAGGAAAATTTCTTTTCGGTGAACAGAAATATTTTTAGGAGCGACAATACCAAGTTTAACTTGTTCACCCTGAATACCTAAAACGGTGATTTCGATATCGTTGCCAATCATTATTGAGCTGCCTTTTTTCCTTGTAAGGGCAAGCATCTCTATTCACCTCCGTTTTTTTTCTTTAATTCTTCATAAAAATAATATTTTATAGGATAATCCTCATTTTTAGTAATCATCTGCATTCCTTTATTTGTAGAGAGATTGATTACAACCGGCGCTTTCAGATTAACAGACATTCTGCTTATTGTTTTAGGGATTACGACTATATTGTAAATAAGCAGGCTGTCGTCGGAAACGTCGCCGAGAGAGTTTAAATCATCGTCATAAACAAGAGGATTATAATCAGGAAGTATTTTGTACACATCCATAATTATAAAAGATATTTCAGGGTCTTCCGTTGACTGAAGCCAGCGGAAGAAGGAATTATCCTCATTATTGTTCTGTTCGACAATAACAAACTTCTTTAATTGCTCAAAACCCGGCAAACCATTTTCAAATGTGTAAATTTTATTATCATCTACAGTAATGTTACCGAAATTTTTTGTTTCAATAACCATAGTACAACCACCTTTATTATAAGAAGTCCGCCAGAGTAAGCTGAGTTATATTCATACCTACTCTTAAAGCCGCCTGATAAGAAGCGTTCGCGGTATTAAGGTTCATCGCGGCTTCAGCGTAATTTATATTCTCATTATCGGACATAAGTTTTTTGTAATTAACTTTATCATCGCCGAGACGGTCCTGAATGAGATATATACGGTTCATTCGTACTCCAAGATTTGTATGCTGTTCCGTAACGGAGGAATTAAAGTTATTTACTTTTGAAATCATCGCCTCAATATCAGAACGGAGTTTTGAGTCAAAGTTAGCTACTTCCGACTCGGATAAATCAGCGAAAGCGGTTCCTCCGAAATATGTGCTTATATCCTCCTGAGAGAGCGTACCGGACATATAATCATACACCTTGTCAAAATAATGAAACTCGTTATACATTTCAGTAGTATATGTCTTCGGAGCGACTGAATTTATCGTTATATAATTATTAACTCCCACTTCAAGCTTTAACTCGTCGTCAATAATAGCGCTGTTATATACAGCGTCTGATATTTTAAGGTCAACTTTCTGACCGTCTATAAAGAAATCAATTCCGTCTTCGGCCGCGTTTTTTTCGGCTGACAAAGTATTCGCTTTGGTATAATCAACGAGAAGAATATCGTTTCCGTCAGAATCTCTGAGAGAAATATTATATTTATAAGATGATACGGTAAAATCCAGAGTATCAGATTTAAGGTATGATTCAAGTTCTTTGATAAGTCCTTCTCTGTTTGCCTCATAACCTGTTACTGTCGCGTACTTATCTGCGGTCAAATCCTCGATTACGGGGTCATCTCCTACAATATCATATATTTTAC
>CAYLJL010000102.1:0-6368 GCA_964384005.1 uncultured Lachnospiraceae bacterium
TGGTCAGCGCTTTTGCGGCGCAAAAGCCGGCTTTGCCGCCCGCATTCTTCGCGGCGCTGATTCAGCGAAAGGCGTTTTGTTTTTTAAACTCCGAAAGTGTTAAAAAGCATTGAATGCAATACTTTTTTCTAACGATATCTTTATTGGTATGAAGTTTAGAAAGAAGTCTGATAACGGGTTTTATAAATTTTAATTTTTGGAGGTATAATTTTATGGGAAAAATTATTTGCATTGACCCGGGACACGGCGGAAGCGACCCGGGAGCCAGCGGAAACGGCGTTATTGAAAAAAATGTTACCCTTAATGCGGCGCTTAAATTGGGGGAAGAACTTAAAAAACAAGGGTTTGACGTTATTTTTACAAGGGTTTCCGATAATTTTATCGCTCTTGGTGAAAGATGCAGAATCGCTAACTCAAAGGGCGCCGATTTGTTTATCAGCGTTCACGTTAATTCGGCTTCGAGTTCCGCCGCTTCGGGAACGGAAGTTTTATGCTATGAAAAAAATACTTTTGCCGGGATTTTACAGGAGTCACTTATTAAAGAGCTTGGAACAAATGACAGGGGCGTTAAGGAAAGGAAAGACCTCGCGGTTCTGAATGGTACGAAAATGAACGCCGTTCTGATTGAAATAGCTTTCCTGAGCAATCCGGAAGAAGCGAAACTTTTACAAAAAGAATCATTTATTGAAAAATTTGTTTACGCCACGGCTTTAGCCGTATGCAAATATTTTAATGTTGCGTTTAAGGAGGATTCGGGAGAAGTGAGCGAAGATTTAAGTAAAAAAATTAATGTAATTATAAACGGTAAAAAGGAAACTATCGACGGGTATTTCATTGACGACAGAAACTTATTTACCGCTGATTTCCTGAAACGTTTAGGATTTAACGTTGGTTATGATGAAAATACCAAGGAAGTCATTATCGACAACAACGATATGAGAGATATTGACCTTGTCGCAAACGGAAAGCCTGAAAAGGTTTCCGCTATTCTGAGAAATGATTTTAATTTTGTTTCCCTGAGAGAACTTCAGAGAATCGGGGTTCTGGAGGTGGATTATAAGGACGGGGTTGTTTATATAGAAAAGGCATTATAGCAATACGCAGGATTTTCAGGGCAAAACAACAAAAGACTTCTTTCGAAACTGCGAAATTACTCCGGTCCAACAAAAAAATATTTTATTCAATGTTTTAGCGAAAGACGTTTTGCTTTTTAAACGCCGAAAGCGTTAAGAAACATTGTAGAAAATATTTTTTTCTAACAATATTTGTATCAATATGAAGTTTCGAAAGAAGTCTAAAATAACGTGAGTTTGATGAAAATTTATAGTTAATGGAACCTTTTTGCGATAGAAAAAGGTTCCATTAACTATAAATTTCAAAAATTGATTTCCGTGTTGTGGAATATATCAGGTTTTTATGCTTTGCCGATTGCGGTATTTCCTAAAGTCATAATTTTCATACAAAACAAAATCTGCGCACCAAACAAAGTTCGGTACGCAGATTTTTAGAAATACAGGAAATGCTTTATTTTTTATTATTTTAATGTAACTTTAGCGCCGACTTCCTCAAGTTTAGCTTTGCAGTTTTCAGCGTCGTCTTTAGCGACGTTTTCTTTAACGAGTTTAGGAGCGCCGTCAACGATTTCTTTTGCTTCTTTAAGGCCGAGACCTGTAATTTCTCTGACAACCTTAATAACTTTGATTTTTTCTGAACCAACTTCTGTAAGTTCAACGTTGAATTCTGTTTTTTCCTCAGCGGCTTCTCCGCCAGCGGCTCCGCCGGCCGCAGCAACCACCATTCCGGCAGCGGCTGAAACGCCGAATTCTTCTTCAGCGGCTTTTACCAAGTCGTTAAGCTCTAAAACAGAAAGCTCTTTAACTGCCGCAATAATTTCTTCAATAGATAATTTTGCCATTTTTAATATCCTCCGTAATTAATTTATTTTATAGAAACACTGATAATACATACATACAAATATTACACATACACACAAATATTATTGACTCTTATGCTTCCTCGTCTTTCTTTTCCGCATAAGCCTTTATGACGCGGGCAAAAGAACCCATCGGAGACTTGAAGCTTCCAAGAAGTTTCGAGAGAAGAACATCTCTTGACGGAATATCAGCGACAGCTTCCATTCCTTTAGCGTCATAGCATACGCCTTCTATAACGCCCGCTTTAAATTCAAGAACTTTAGCCTCTTTTTTGAATTTATTAAGAATTCCTGCCGCTACGGTAGGGTCTTCATAACAAATAGCGAGGGCTGAAGGCCCCTTAAAATATTCTTTAAGTCCTTCAAACGGAGTTCCGGCAACCGCGAAATTCATCATTGTATTTTTATATACTTTATAGTCAACTCCCGCTTCTCTCAAGGCTTTTCTGAGTCTTGTATCCTCCTCAACGGTAAGTCCTCTCGCGTCGACCAGAACAGCCGAAGTCGCTTTCTCAAGTTTCTCTTTTATAGCGTTTACAACAACCTGCTTTTCTTCGATTTTAGCCATTTTTACACCTCCTTAAATATTGATTCAGCCGTTTTATTTTCAATCAGGTAGAAATAACCACAGGGCGTAAAAAAACCTCTTTCGCGCACGGAGAAAGAGGTATAAACCACTTCGATTATCCTCGGCAAGCAAGCACTCTATAACAGTGCTTTTACGTACAAATACACTTGCTGTCTACGGCACTTATTACAATATACAATATTTTCTTTTAATTGTCAAGGTTTTTTTTCGGTATTTTTTTTATATTTATCAAGTATATAGCTTTTTGACGCTTTCAATGTTTTTATCTTTTTCGAAGGAACGGAAGGAAGCACACGCACCCCTTTTTTTGCCCTTTGCTCTTTCGCTCTTATTTTAAAATCCATATCCGCCACAAGCCGGATTTTTTCCTGCATTTTTCTGATTTCCGGTTTGAATTTTTCCTGATTTCTGTTCAAGTCTCCTTTAAATTCCCCGAATACCTTCATAAATGTGTTGTCCGCCGCTATTACCTCCTCAATTATTTTCTGTTTCTCCTTTATCGCTTCACCCAAAAGGATTTCTTTATCTTCACCGTTTAATGTTTTTTCAAAAAATTCCTGATTCTCCATAATGTTATATATCTGACCAAGCAATTTATATTTTCTTTCTAATATATCTGTTAAAAATTTTATTTTAAAGTATATTTCCTTCATATCCGTTCCGTTCAAATTATCACCCGCTTTTTTTGTACTGAAATCGAAAGACATACCATTGAATTGATTTTTATTCTATGCTATAATTGTTAATATGGCTGACGTATTTATTATATCACAATAAATAATTTTTTTAAATACGGGAAATACCGCATAATATACAGAACGCGTTAAATCAATGCGCTTACTATAAAACTAATGTACACGATTGTGTCAGGAATGCCGTTTTCAGCGGACTGCAACCGGTACGGCGGGAGACGAATTAATTCGTTTCATATAAAATTATTTTTTACACGGTGTTTATTTCGAAAAAAAAGAGGGCGGTTTTTATGTATGATACCGAAAAAATAAACAGGATTATTGAGGATACGGCAAATTCAGGAGAGTTTTCTCTTTTTTTCGGGGCAAAGGGAAAACCTGTTTTAAAAGCTTTTAAAGACGGCTGTTCTTTCTTTATAAACAGTAAATACAACTCTGAAAAGGAAGGCCGGATTTTTGCCGAAGAATATTATATCAAGGACAAAAATATATTCCTTTACGGCATTGGAATGGGTTTTCATGTTAAAGCTATCGCCGATATGCTTTTTGAAAATCAAAAGCTTTATATTCTTGAATTCAACAGGGAACTTTTTAAACTCTCTTTTCAGAATACCGATATTAACGAGGTCTTGAAAAGAGATAATGTTATTTTTGATATTCCTGTTGATTTTGACGTTGCTTCTATAACGGTTAAAAATTTCCTCTCACAGAATTCTGTTTTTGTATGCCATGAGCCTTCTATGCGGGTTATGCCTCCGGAATTTAACAAAATCAAGGAGATTTTCGAAACTTATGTTATTAAAGCCCGTTCGGTTAAAATTCTTGGAAACCTTCTTTTTGACAACGAGGTGATAAATTTAAAGAAAGATTATGAAAACGGCGGAAAAGTCTTTTTTAATTATTTTAAAGGAAAACGAGCCTGTCTGGTTTCCGCCGGACCCTCCCTCGAGATGAACGGATACAGGCTCAAAGAACTTAAAGACACTGTTATTATAAGCGTCGGAAGGGCTCTTAAATATCTTAAAAAAGTGGGTGTTAAACCTGATTTCGCTATTATTACGGACCCGAAAAAAAGTGTTATCGGACAGCTTGATTTGAATGAAACAGATATACCGCTCTTTTTTTTGTCCACAATCCATCCTTATGTTGAAAATTACAAAGGAAAGAAATATATACTTTTTGAAAAGTTTTCAGACAGCGTAAAAGAAGAAGATAAAAAATTCTGTGTGGAAACAGGCGGCTCTGTCGCTACGACAGCGCTTGGTCTTAGCCTTATTATGGGATTTTCAGAGGTTATTCTTATCGGACAGGATTTATGTTATCATTCCGGCAAAATGCATTCGGGGGAGAGTCAGGGTTTTCAAAACTCAAAAAACAACAAGCCCGTTTTGGGAATTGACGGGGAAACTTATTTCTCTCCTCCTAATTTATATGAGTATTTTAAATGGTTTAAAAGATTCGCTGAAAATCACCGCGGGGAGATAAAACTTATAAATTGTACCGCTAAAGGGGCGTTTATCGACGGTTTTGAACACAGAAACATAGAGGATTTTCTGCAAGAGTCTGTCTGAAAAATAATTATAACAGGCTACAGAATTTTCAGGGCAAAGCAACATACGCTCAAAAAGGCGCTTTTTCTTTCAGCGTGTCGAAAAAGTCGACACGCTTGCAAGAAATACAAGTATTTCTTGCATTTCTCAAAAGCCTGTTTCTTTATTTGTTTTCCGCGGGGGGTTCTCCGTCGTCAGAATCGGCGGGAGGCGTGTCATAAAACAATCTGTTTACAAGAGTTCTTGTTTTTGCCTCATCATGACGGTAAGGGGTTTTACCGTCGCCGGGGAGAGTCTCCATTGTTACTTTATCCGCTGAAATGTTTTTTATATAAGGAGCGTAGTCTACGGCGTCTTTTATAGTCATATTAGTGACTACGTTATCCATAAAAATTGTCATAAGATTTGTTAAATCCGATAAAATGGCGTCGGAGCCTGACACCTTTTGAATCAACGCTTTTATAAACAGCTTCTGTGCTTCTATCCGTTCTATATCTCCTGTTATATACTGCCTGAAACGGACAAATCCAAGCGCCGTTTTTCCGTCTAACGTCTGAACCCCTTTTTTTATATTTATATTCAGATTCTGAACAGGGTCACGGTAATACATATTTGTCGGTACGTCCACTTCTACCCCGCCGACCGAGTCTACTATCTCCACAAAGGCGTTTAAGTCTATCTCAAAATAATAATCTATATGAATCCCAAGAAGCTCCTCTATCTGTTTTGACAAATACTCGTTTCCATATTCTCCCGCATAGCTGTGTACGGCGTTTATTTTCATTCCGCCTGACGGAACACTTTTATTATAGGCTCTTAATTCCTTACGGTTTTCGTCGGATATTTCCACATAGGTGTCACGGGGAATTGAAAGGGTATTTACCGTGTTTTTTATTTTATCAAAGGACGCTACTATTATTACGTCGGAAAGCGCCCCTCCTTTATCTACTCCATAGACGGCGAATACCGTCTTTGACGGAATATTATCGTCGGGTTCAATTATCGCATCGTCGTTTGTATCGTCAGGAAGCTTTTCATCAAGAAGCGCCTGCTCCTCCTCGGTGGGCATACGCCGTCCCGATTTTGAGGCCGCTATAACGAAGGCAAACACACTTATTACAAGAAAAATCAATACCAAAAGAACTATAATTATAATCATTAAAATTCTTCTTGTTTTTACGTTGTCCATAATATCCCTTCCTTACAGCAATTCCGGAATTGCTGCAGTTAATTCGGGAAACACCGCACAAAGGATAATAAAAATAATTTTTCAAACTTAAAAGTTACGTTTAGTGTTATTTTTCAGGAAAAATAACACCGGCACTTCAATTTTTCTGAAAAATTATTTTTGAATTGTGTGGTATTTCTTTTACTTATAGAAGTATATCAGATTTTTTACAGGTTAGCAAGATATAAAATTGATTTGCCACGCAAATCAATTTTTGAAACAGCGAAACGGAGTTTCGCATAAAAGTTTAGGTCAAGCCTTTGGGTCAGTGCTTTTGCTTCGCAAAAGTCGGCTTCGCCGCCCGCACTTCTTTGCGGCACTAAAAGGCTTGCGGGTTTGGGCAGAGCCCAAGTTTTTTTACGCTTCAAGAGCATTT
>CAYLJL010000103.1:0-6349 GCA_964384005.1 uncultured Lachnospiraceae bacterium
CAAAGGCTTGACCTAAACTTTATTTCGGCTACGCCGCAAAAATTGATTTCCGTGTGATTAGACGGTTATTACTGTCTATTTAAAAGCTATAATGTTATAATAGCAGGATTGTCTTAATAGAGCTGTTTAATATTTTTTTGCTTCAGCGTTTTTAGCGGACGCTGATTTTGTCCATTTTAGGTACGCGAAAAAAAGAGAATTCTTAATTGTCATGTAATAATTTTTAAAACGTCTTGTTTAATATTGGATTTTATGATAAAATTACATAAGCGTACTTAAATTTTGAATGGTTAAAAAGAGTATTTGCTTTAATTATTTGTATAAGGAGATGAAAAAATGAATGAACAAACTATTTATATGGCAGTTTCTATTGCTGTGTATTTACTTATTGTGCTTGTTATAGGTGTTAAGTTTTCAAAAAGCAATAATACTGTAAGCGATTTTTATCTCGGAGGGAGAAAGCTTGGTCCCGTCGTAACGGCTATGAGCGCGGAGGCTTCCGATATGAGCAGCTATTTGCTTATGGGAGTTCCGGGGCTTGCTTTTATTTCAGGAACCTCTGAAGCTGCATGGACCGCTATCGGTCTTGCAGTCGGTACTTACATAAATTGGCTTCTGGTAGCGAAACGTTTAAGAAATTATTCTCAGATTACAAACTCAATTACTATTCCTGACTTTTTCTCAGACCGTTTCAAGGATAGAAAAAGGATACTCGCAATTATCGCGGCAGTTGTAATTATTGTATTTTTTATTCCTTACACCGCTTCAGGTTTTAAAGCCTGCGGCAAATTGTTTGGTACTCTTTTTGAAACAGAATATCATACCGCTATGATTGTAAGTGCTGTTGTAATTATATTCTATACGACGGTCGGCGGGTTTCTTGCGGCAAGTACTACGGACTTTATTCAGAGTATTGTTATGTCAATCGCTCTTATTATCGTTTTCGTGTTTGGAATTATAAGTGCGGGCGGAATTGACGCTATTATTGAAAACGCAAAGGATTTGCCGGGGTATTTAAGTCTGACAGAAACTTTTGCCGCTGATGAGATTAATCCAGTCGGAGGCCATTCGGAAGCCTTTGGTTTTATAACTATAGTTTCAACTCTCGCGTGGGGACTTGGATATTTTGGTATGCCTCACATACTTTTAAGATTTATGGCTATTGAGGATAGTGAAAAACTTAAAACGTCAAGAAGAATTGCGAGTGTGTGGGTGGTTATTTCTCTCGCTATAGCTATAATGATAGG
Organism: uncultured Lachnospiraceae bacterium; assembly: GCA_964384005.1. Lineage (GTDB taxonomy): Bacteria > Bacillota > Clostridia > Lachnospirales > CAG-274 > MGBC114079. The sequence goes on from CAYLJL010000103.1 coordinate 1,248, forward strand.
AATAATAGGCTTTGGTATGGTCGGAAACGGAGCTTTGGAAGTGGCTGACGAATTTGACTCTGAAACTATTATAATTGAAATTTCAAAACTTTTGGGAAGTAATGGTATATTTTTCGCTCTCATAGCCGGTGTTATTCTTGCGGGGATTTTTGCTTCAACAATGTCAACGGCGGATTCTCAGCTTCTGGCGGCTTCTTCGGCTGTGTCCGAAAATATTATCGGCAATTTCTTTAAAATAAAAAATTATCGTAATGTGTCAATGATTATCGCAAGAGTTACTCTTGTTGTTATCGCTGTTATTGCCATATTCCTCGCGTGGGATCCTGAAAGTTCGGTATTTGATATTGTTTCTTTCGCTTGGGCCGGATTTGGCGCGGCTTTTGGCCCTGTCATGCTTTTTGCGCTGTTCTGGAAACGTACAAATATGTGGGGCGCTCTTGCTGGTATGCTCTGCGGCGGTATAACTATTTTTGTATGGAAATATCTTGTTAGGCCTATGGGCGACGTATGGGATATTTATGAACTTCTTCCCGCTTTTATTATCGCCTGCATCGCTATAGCTTGGGTCAGTCTTTTAACCAAAGCGCCTTCAAAAGAAATTATAGGAGAATTTGAAAAAGCAAAAAATTCAGATATATAAAAGATTTTTCCTGATACTATATATTCGACGATTAAAAATTGCCAAATGAAATACCTAAGAAATATTTGTATTTCTTGTAAGCGCGTTGACTTTGTCAATACGCTGAAAAATTTATTTATGGGGTTTTGATTATGTATAAACTGCTTAAAACTGAAGGAAGAGCTAAAAGGGGAGAATTTATTACGCCTCACGGTGTTATTCAGACGCCTGTTTTTATGAATGTGGGCACGGCCGCCGCTATTAAAGGCGCTGTATCAAGTCTCGACCTTAAATATATTAAATGTCAAGTCGAACTTTCAAACACTTATCATTTGCATTTAAGACCGGGTGATAAAATTGTTAAAAAGCTTGGAGGACTTCATAAATTTATGGTCTGGGATAAGCCTATTCTGACGGATTCAGGCGGATTTCAGGTTTTTTCTCTTACTTCTTTAAGAAAAATTAAAGAGGAAGGCGTTTATTTTTCGTCTCATATTGATGGAAGAAAAATTTTTATGGGCCCCGAGGAAAGTATGGAAATTCAATCAAATTTAGGTTCTACTATCGCTATGGCCTTTGACGAGTGTCCTCCTTATCCCGCTGACAAAGAATATATGATTAATTCTGTCGCAAGAACCACAAGATGGCTTGAACGGTGCGTTAAAAAGCTAAATGAACTTAATTCAAGAGAGGATACCATAAACAAAAAACAGATGCTCTTCGGAATTAATCAGGGCGGGACTTATGAAGATATTCGTATTTCTCATGCTAAACGCATATCGGAACTTGACCTTGACGGTTATGCTATAGGCGGTCTTGCCGTTGGAGAGGTTCATGCTGAAATGTATCGTATTTTAGATGAAGTCATTCCTTATTTGCCGCAGAATAAACCTACTTACCTTATGGGAGTTGGTACGCCCGCCAATATTCTTGAGGCTGTTGAGCGAGGAGTTGATTTTTTTGACTGTGTGCTTCCGGCGAGAAACGGGAGACACGCTAATGTGTATACAAATAAAGGAAAACTTAATCTTCTTAACGCAAAATATGAACTTGACGATACTCCTATTTCGGAAGAATGCGGTTGTCCGGCTTGTCAGAATTATTCAAAGGCATATATACGTCACCTTTTTAAAGCAAAAGAAATGCTTGCTATGCGTCTTTGTGTTCTGCATAATTTGTACTTTTTTAACAATATGACAGAGGAAATCAGAAACGCTCTTGATATGGGGTGTTTTTCCGAGTATAAGAAAAAAAGACTTGACGGTTTTTTGGAAAATGACAAAAAATGAAATGTTTTTTGAAATTTATATAAAATTTTTTTTAAAATATATGAAAACTAAAATTACGGAAGGGAAGAAATTTATGAGCGGCATAAGACGAATATTTGTTGAAAAAAAGAAAAATCGTGATATTGAGGCAAGGCACTTATATAATGACATTAAAGAAAATCTCGGAATATCAAATCTCTCGGGGCTCAGAATTTTAAACCGATATGATATGGACGGTATTTCCGATGAGCATTATGAGCTTTGTAAAAATACTATTTTTTCGGAACCGCCTGTTGATTCTATTTATGAGGAGGATTTTAAATGTTCCGACGAGGAAATTATGTTCGGTATGGAGTATCTGCCCGGACAGTATGACCAGCGCGCTGATTCAGCCATGCAGTGCGTTCAGATTGTTACGGGGGAAGACCTGCCGGAAATAAATGTCGCTAAAATTTTTGTCCTTAAAGGTAAATTGACGGATTCGGAGATTGAGGAAATTAAAAAATACTGTGTCAATCCTGTTGATTCAAGAATTGCTTCCCTTGAAAAGCCGGATACCCTTGATATGGAAATTACGGTCCCCGACAACGTAAAAATTTATGACGGTTTTATAGATAAATCCGATGATGAAATTATAAAAATGCGTCAGGAGCTTGGGCTCGCTATGAGCGACGAGGATTTGTTGTTTTGCCGGAACTATTTTAAGGAAACGGAAAAAAGAAATCCGTCAGTTACTGAAATTCGGGTTATTGATACGTATTGGTCAGACCATTGCCGACATACGACATTCGCTACAAATATCCAAAATATTGAAATTCAAGAGGGAGATTATAGTAAACCTATAAGAGACGCTTTTGATATGTATATGAATCAAAGAAAAAAATTATACGCAGGCAAAAATAAAAATATTTGTCTTATGGATATTGCCGTTATGGGTATGAAAGCCCTTAAAGCAAACGGTACTCTGGATAATCTTGACGAGTCGGAAGAAATTAACGCTTGCAGTATTGTCGTTCCTGTTGATATTGATGGAAAAACAGAAGAATGGCTTATTATGTTTAAAAATGAAACCCATAACCACCCGACCGAAATTGAACCTTTCGGCGGCGCCGCTACTTGTCTTGGCGGCGCGATTCGAGACCCTCTTTCCGGCAGAGCTTACGTATATCAGGCTATGAGGGTTACCGGCAGCGGCGACCCGAGGACTTCCGTGGCCGATACGCTTCCGGGAAAACTTCCTCAAAGAAAAATCACTACTTCCGCTGCCCATGGATACAGTGCTTACGGAAATCAAATAGGACTTGCCACGGGACATATTTCTGAGATTTATGACGAGGGATATGTCGCTAAACGTATGGAAATAGGAGCGGTAATTGCCGCCGCGCCAAAAAAATATGTTATAAGAGAAACTCCCGAAGACGGCGATGTTATTATTCTTGTCGGGGGGCGCACAGGACGTGACGGATGCGGAGGAGCGACGGGTTCCTCAAAAGAACATAACGAGGAATCTATTCTGACTTGCGGCGCTGAGGTTCAAAAGGGTAACGCGCCTACCGAGAGAAAGCTTCAAAGATTGTTCAGAAATCCGGAAGTAAGCGCTATGATTAAAAGATGCAACGATTTTGGGGCCGGAGGCGTGGCTGTCGCTATCGGAGAACTTTCGGAAGGGCTTGTTATTAATCTTGATAAAGTCCCTAAAAAATATGAAGGCCTTGACGGTACGGAACTTGCGATTTCCGAATCCCAGGAAAGAATGGCTGTTGTCGTTAAAAAAGAAAACGCTGATAAGTTTATTGAGTTTTCAAACGAGGAAAATCTTGAGGCTACGGTTGTTGCCGATGTAACCGGTGACAGAAGGCTTAAAATGTACTGGCGAGGGCTGGATATTGTAAATATTTCAAGAGATTTTCTTGACACAAACGGAGCGACCCAGAATACAAACGTTTTTGTAAAAATGCCTGAAAAAAATGATAAAAAAGAAATATATGACAGTGATATTAAAAAGGCATGGCTTGAAAATCTTAAAAACCTCAATGTTGCCTGCCAAAAAGGTCTTGTCGAGAGATTTGATTCTACTATCGGCGCAAATACTGTTCTTATGCCTTTCGGCGGGATAACTCAAATGACGCCCGCAGAGGTTATGGCGGCAAAAGTTCCCGTATTTAAGGGCGATACCACAACCGCGACTTTAATGTCTTACGGATATAATCCTACTGTCGCTAAATGGAGTCCGTTTCACGGGGCCGTTTACGCCGTTGTTGAATCCGTTTCCAAAATTGTCGCGGCAGGAGGAAATTATAAAAATGTAAGACTTACTTTCCAGGAATATTTTGAGAGATTGGGTAAAAATCCTGAAAAGTGGGGAAAACCTTTCGCCGCTTTACTTGGGGGATTTTTGGCGCAAATGAAGCTTGGAACAGCCGCTATCGGCGGGAAAGACAGTATGTCCGGAACCTTTAAGGATTTGAATGTTCCTCCTACATTGGTTTCTTTTGCTATTGACGTTACGAAGACGGATAATATTATTTCCGGTGAGTTTAAAAAAGCGGACAGTATTTTGGTGAAACTTTCAACGGCTTATGATAAATATGATTTGCCTGATTTTGACAAGCTTATTAAAAACTATGTCAAAATAAACGAACTCATTAAAAATAAAAAGATTTTATCAGCTTATACAGTGGGTGTGGGCGGTGTTGCCGCTGCTGTAAGCAAAATGGCTTTCGGAAACAAAATAGGCGCGAAAATAAATATTGATAATTTATTCGAATATAGCTATGGTTCATTTGTTTTTGAAATGGATGGAGATAAAAATGATGTTGAGAATTTATTTGAGGGATTTGATTTTGAAATTATCGGAAATACCCTTTCCGAAGAAGAATTTATTGTAAACGGTATCCGTATTTCAATGAGCGAGGCTCTGGAAGCCTGGGTTAAACCCCTTGAAAAAATATTCCCGACTAAGATTTATGACAAATTTGACAATACGGATATTTCCGTTAAACAATTTAATATAATCGAAAAGAAAACAGGCGGAAAGGGCATCGTTTCTCCAAGAGTTTTTATTCCTGTATTCCCGGGTACAAACTGCGAGTATGATTCAAGAAAAGCTTTTGAAAACGCCGGAGCGGTAGCCGAAACTTTAGTTATAAGCAATCTTAAAACTTCATGGCTTAAACAATCTATTGATAAAATGGCGGAAATGATTAAAAATTCTC
>CAYLJL010000104.1:0-6348 GCA_964384005.1 uncultured Lachnospiraceae bacterium
TTCATTGATGGGTTTCAAGTATTTAATTCTTTGGTTATTCAGTTTTCAATGTTCGAATCAGCCGTTTTCCTAACAGCGGCTTACTTAGTTTAACATAAACTGTTTTTTTTGTCAAGAACTTTTTTTGAATTTTTTATTTGTTTTTTTGTTCATATCCACAAAAATAAGTTCCCGATTTCTTCCTGTCTTTCTTTCGACAGCTTAATCATTTTAACATACCGTTTAAGGCTTGTCAATAGCTTTTTTTAATTTTTTTAAAATTTTTTTAAAATACTGCAACTCATGACAACTGTCTCGCACAATATAAGCAAATCCGGCTTTCAGTCATATTGACCGAAAGCCTTTAATCGTCATTTTCTTCTCATTGAATTTAAAACCGCAATCAAAGCAACTCCCACATCGGCAAAAACGGCAAGCCACATTGTCGCAAACCCTAAAACCGCAAGTAGTAGAACAATAAATTTAATTCCGAGTACAAACCATACATTTTGTTTTATAATACGTAACGTATTTTTAGAAATTCTGATTGCGTCGTCTATTTTAGAAAGCTCATCATTCATAATCACAACGTCTGCTGCTTCAATCGCGGCGTCAGAACCAACCCCGCCCATTGCTACTCCAACGTCCGCCATTGCGAGAACAGGAGCGTCGTTTATACCGTCGCCGACAAAAAGAACTTTTCCCAATTTATTTTCCATTATAATATCTTTAAGCTTTTTTACTTTATCCTGAGGTAACATATCTGAATAAATCTCGTCAATAGAAAGCTTTTTTGCGACGCTTACAGCGGTTTCCTTTTTATCTCCCGTAAGCATTATAGTTTTTAAACCTCTGTTTCTAAGTCTTTCAACAGCAAAAAAACTATCCTCTTTTATCATGTCGCGCACTAAAATCTCACCCGCGAATCTGTCATCATAAGAAACAAAAACATTTGTATCATCAGAAAAATCTTCAGAAACGTTAATATCATACTTTTTCATAAGCTTAAAATTTCCGACAATAATTTTCTTTCCTTCAATTTCGCCGACAATTCCATAACCGCCTATTTCCTCAAAATTTAAGACCTCAAAACAATCTTTTCCGAAATCAGCCTCATATTTTGCGACAACAGCCTTTGCGACGGGGTGATTAGAAAATTTCTCGACACTGTAAGCAAGCTTCATAAAAGTTTTTTCGTCCATATTTTTTGTAATTATTTTATCAACCGAAAAAACTCCTTTTGTAATAGTTCCCGTTTTATCAAAAACAACCGTTTTAACCTCTTGCATAACTTGTAAATAAGCGCTTCCCTTTATGAGGATACCTTTTTTTGAGGCATATCCTATTCCGCTGAAAAAACCCAGAGGAATAGAAATAATCAACGCGCATGGGCAAGAGGAAACAAGGAAAATCAACGCTCTTTCAAGCCAGCTGTAAAACGTTTCAGGTCCCATAACAAGAGTAGGAATCAAAGCAATGGCAGCCGCCGAAAAAACCACGACTGGAGTATAAACTTTAGCAAATTTTGTAATAAAACTTTCGGTTTTTGATTTTTTGCTTCCCGCGTTTTCCACAAGATTCAAAATTTTTGAAACAGTGGAGCCTTCATATTTTTTAACGGTCTTAATTTTAAGTATACCGTTTTGGTTTATGGAACCGCTTAAAACCTCATCGCCTTCTGATACGGCTTTCGGAAGACTTTCGCCTATTAAAGCAGACATATCAATAAAAGAGGTTCCCTCAAGAACAATTCCGTCCACAGGTATTTTCTCACCGGCTTTAACCATTACAATATCGCCTACTTCAATGTCCTGAGGTTTTACCGTATTTATATTTTCACCATCAATAACATAAGCGTTTTCCGGAGCTATATTCATAAGATTTTTAATAGATTTTCTCGACTTTTCCACGGCTCTGTCCTGAAAAAACTCACCTAACTGATAAAATATCATAACGGCTACCGCCTCATTATATTCTTTTATAAAAAACGCACAGAAAGTCGCTATAAACATTAAAAACTTTTCATTAAAAATCTGCCCTTTTGTTATATTTTTTAAAGCACCCCAAATAACGTCATATCCTGTTACCAAATAAGCGGCGATAAATACAGCTAAACTTATATAATCAGACATATCGATAAATATACCGGCCATAAGCAAACCGATACCTATAAGCATTCTTCCAAGTTCAACAACGACGCTTTCATTATCTTCCTCAAAATCAGACTCTTTTAGTTCCTTTTCAAAGACTTTAACCTCCGGCTCAATTTTTTTAACTATTTCGGAAATTTCCTCAATAATCGCATTTTTGTCCCTTAAGTTTTGAGGTTCAATTTTAATCTCCTTATTCATAAAATTAAGAAACGCCTTATTGACTTTTTCAAGCTTTTTTACGTTTTCCTCAATTTTCTCCGCGCAATGAGGACAATTCAATCCATCAAGTTTAAGTTTAATTTCATTTTTCATAAAAATCCGCTCCTTTTTTATGAACAATATGACACATACTTTGCTGTAAAAGTAAATTAACGTGTTCATCATCAAGAGAATAAATAACGGCTTTGCCCTCTTTTCTGAATTTAACAAGGTCATTTTGTCTTAAAACCCTTAGCTGATGAGAGATAGCCGACTGGGTCATATCAAGGGATTCCACTAAATCACCAACGCACATTTCGCCGCCTAATAAAGCATATAAAATTTTTATTCTTGTAGAATCACCAAATACCTTAAAAAAATCAGCAATATCGTATATAAGTTCCTCTGATAAACTTTCTTTTTTTACTCTTTCAACGACATCTTTATGTACACAAGTACAAATTTCGCAAAAATCGGTAAGTTTTTCCTTCATAAAAGCACCTCCAGGCATCTTAATCAATGAACATATATTCATATATAAATTTATATAAAAGAGGTTATGGAAACCTCTCTGTATAAATATATGAACATTCATTCATATATTTATAATATACCCTGTATTTCGTTTTGTCAATAGTTTTTTACTTTGTTTTTTTCAGTATATTTTTAAGTGCGTAAAATCCTATAAAAGTCATAACCAGTTCAGCTACCGCGGAACTGTAAGTAAGCCCCTTATACCCAAACATATAATTTAAAATAAAAACAGCCGGAATTTCAAATACAATTTTTCTTAAGACAGCAAATATAAATGATTGTTTTCCCATGCCTATTCCTTGAAAAACCCCTACAATCATATAATCCGCGACTAAGAAAGGCATTGATATGCTAAATCCTCTCAAAAATATAACTCCATACTTTACAATTTGAGGTTCTTCCATAAATACAGAAATAAGTCTATCCGAATTTAACCAACAAACAAAAGCAAACACCAACATACTCGGAAGCATAATCTTAACCATAAATTGTATTGTCTTTTTAAATCTTTCACCGTTACCGCTTGTGTAAGAATAACTTATAAGGGGCATTATTCCCTGTCCGCCGCCCATTGCGACCTGAACGGGTACAAGATTTATCTTCTGAGCGATTCCTATCGCGGCAACAGCGTCCGCTCCATAGGAAGCGGTAAAATTATTAAGTATAGTCATACAGATAACATTTAATAAATTTTGAATTGACGCCGGAACGCCCACGCCGCAGATTCCGGCTGCTATATTTTTATTAAGGCGCAATTTTTTCGGATTAAGACTTATAAACGTCTTTTTTCTTTTCACATATAAAAGAACGATAAAATAAACGCAGGCTATGCAGTTTGAGATAAATGTAGCAAGTCCTGCCCCCGCGGCGCCCATATCAAGGCCCCAGGGTAAAATAAAAACAGGGTCTAAAATAATATTTAAAATACATCCGCTCATTGTTCCTATACTTGCGTGAAGCGCGGCGCCCTCTGCTCTTACCAGAAACGCCATAACAACATTTAAAATAGCCGGAGCCGCGCCGAACATAACAGTCCACTTCAAATATTCTCCGGTCGCATATATGGTATCTGAATCTGCGCCAAGAATATTCAGAAGTTGATTTTTAAATATAAAACACAAGAGAGAAAAAATCAATCCGCACATAAAAGAACAATAAAATCCAAAAACCGCGCTTTTGGATACTATATCATAATCTTTGCTTCCCAAGGCTCTGCTCATCATACTTGACGTACCTACTCCAAAGAGATTATTTACAGCATTAAAAGCGAGCAGAACCGTAGAAGCGAGAGTAACCGCCGCCGTTTCCCCGGGATTATTCAAAAGACCGACAAAATACGTATCCGCTACACTGTAAACTATCATTACGAGAGAACTTATTACCGTAGGCACCATAAGTTTACAAGCTGCCTTTGATACAGGCATATCCTCAAATAATTCTTTGTTTCCCTGCCGTTCCATTTTTACTCCCCCCAAATTATAAAAATATCCGTTAAAGGCAAGTGTGAATTTATTTTATCCCTCTGATTTTTGTTAAATCTCCGGTACACAATAATTCAAGATTGTCAAATATTTTTTCAGGCTCCCAATTCCACCACTGTAATTTTAATAAATAATCTGTCAATTCATCATCAAACCGTTTTTTTATAATACGGCATGGATTTCCCCCCGCAATATGATAAGCAGGTATATTTTTTGCGACAACAGAATTAGCCCCTATGATAGCGCCGTCACCGATATGCACCCCCGGCATGACAGTCACGTTCTGACCAATCCAGACGTCATTCCCTATGACAGTATCTCCTTTAAGCGGAAGTTCTTCAAGTTCAGGAGTGCATTTTTCCCAACCCCCTCTCATAATATTAAAAGGATACGTTGTAACACTGCACATACGATGATTCGCGCCATTCATAATGAACTCAATTCCTTTGGCAATCGCACAGAATTTCCCGATAATAAGTTTATCTCCGTTAAAATCATAATGATGAGTAACATGATTTTGAAAATTTTCAGAATCGACAGGGTCGTCATAATAAGTGTAATCGCCGACAATAATATTAGGACGTGTAATCGTATTTTTTATATAGCAGACACTTGGTATGTTTTCATTTGGGTGAACCGCGTCGGGATTAGGTCCAAACATAAATATCGCCACCTTTCAGGCTTTAATCTATATTACATTCATCTGTTCTGTTTTCTGCTTTTCTTTTAGCCTCTTTTTCAACGTTCATATTTTCTTTTTCCCGTCTTAAAGAAATTTCCTCCGCAATATCTTGCCAGGAAATATCTCTTTCCGCCATCATAACCTCCATATGAAAAATAACGTCGCATATTTCGCCGACAATTTCTTTTTTATCGTCATTTTTTACAGCAATAATAACCTCTGAAGTTTCCTCGCCTATTTTTTTCAAAATCTTATCAATACCTTTTTTAAAAAGATAACAGGTATAAGACCCCTCCCGAATATTGTTTTTTCTGTTCTTAATGACGTTAAATTCTTCCTCTAAAAGCTTTCCTAAATCAGCCATTTTAATTTTCTCCTTTAAAATCCTCAATTTTTCTGTAAAAACAGGAATAATTCCCTGTATGGCAAGCCGCGCCGTCCTGCTTAACAAGCAAAAGTATCGTATCGCAGTCGCAGTCGTATCTTATTTCTGTAACGTGCTGAAAATGACCGCTTGTTTCTCCTTTGACCCAGAGTCTTTGTCTTGAACGGCTGTAATAAGTAGCCTTTCCCGTTTTAACGGTTAAATCAAAAGCCTCTTGATTCATATAGGCGAGCATAAGAACCTCCTTAGTCTGAAAATCCTGTGCGATAGTTGGAACAAGTCCGTCTTTATTGAATTTAATTTCCATACGTGATTAAAACCTCCGAACTATTTTAACCTTACCGAAATATTTTTCTCGGCAAGATATTTTTTCAAGTTGATTATATCCATTTCTCTATAATGGAAAAGACTTGCCGCCAAAGCCGCTTCCGCTCCGCCGTCTGTCAAAGCCTCGGCAAAATGTTCCATAGTACCGGCGCCTCCCGAAGCGATAACAGGAATAGAAACAGCGGAGGAAACAGCTTTTGTAAGCTCAATATCATAACCGTTTTTTGTTCCGTCGCAGTCCATGCTTGTAAGAAGTATTTCCCCCGCGCCCAATCTTTCGGCTAAAACAGCCCATTCAACAACATCCTTTCCCGTATTGACACGCCCTCCGTTTAAATAAACGTCAAATCCTCCGGAATCACGTCTTTTAGCGTCAATAGCGACAACAACGCACTGACTTCCAAATCTTTCCGCGGCTTCCGTAATAAGCTCAGGTCTTTTAAGGGCCGCCGAATTAATTGATATTTTATCCGCCCCTGCGCTTAAAATATTTCTGAAATCATCAAGACTTCTTATTCCTCCTCCGACCGTTAAAGGAATAAAAATCTGTTCGGCTGTTCTTGAAACTACATCAATCATAATATTTCTTGCATCGGAGGAAGCGGTAAT
>CAYLJL010000105.1:0-6345 GCA_964384005.1 uncultured Lachnospiraceae bacterium
AATATTTTATTCAATGTTTTAGCGAAAGGCGTTTTGCTTTTTAAACGCCGAAAGCCACGCAAATCAATTTTTGAAATTTTTAGTTTTTTTGGGAACCTTTTTCTACCGCAAAAAGGCTGGCCGCAAAGCTGCGCTTTGCTGCCGGCCTTCCAGCCAAGGTTCCAAACCTCCAAAAATGCTCTTGGAGCGTAAAACCTTGAGGCTCTGCCTCAAACTCCGCCCGCTTTTTGAAAAAAGCGGGGGAAAAACTTTTGTGCGAAACTGACGTTTCGCTGTTATTTTTCATCGAACTCACGTAATTTTATATAAAAACAATACAGTAAAGATTTTGCAGATTGCTATAAACAAATAGTGAAACCGTGTTTTTCTATCCTCCTTTTATTTGACAAGTTTAAATAAAAAAAGTATAATAAAAATGTATTAACACATAAGACTATTAATCAAGTACATCCGCGAGGTAACAAAGAATATTATCCTCATTTTATTCTGCATAAGGCGCCGAAATTGAATTTGCAGATATAGAATTAACGGCTGCCTTCCGCAAGGGGATAAAGAGCGAAAAAGTTGCCTTTCGCCCGATATTTGGCATAAGGTGGTGTTTATTATGAATGACTTTACAATCCAATTTGATAATAACAGCGGCATACCATTATATCGTCAGCTATATGATTATCTGCTTAAAGAAATCAGAGCGGGAAATTTAAAGGAAAATGAAAAACTTCCGTCAAGGAGAGCATTATGCAATCATTTGAAAATAAATAAAAACACCGTTGAATCGGCGTATCAGAAACTTGCGGCGGAAGGATACATTATGTCCGAACCGAGGAGCGGTTTTTATGTACGAAGCAGAATAAGCAATATAAACGAACCCCCCGAGGAGTCCTTTCCCGACTATATATATAATTTTAGTATAAATGGAAACGATATTCTTAAAATGCCTTACGCCACATGGGTAAAAATATATAAGGATACAATTTATGATAACCCCAGCTTATTCGGACACGGCGAAAATTTAGGAGAAAGAATTCTAAGAAAAGCGATAGAAAAATATGTACATGAATTCAGAGGCGTAAACTGTAGTTATAATCAGATTATAATAGGAGCCGGATTTGATTATCTCCTTCTCCTGCTTACGACAATAATGGAGAAAAACACAGTTTATGGTATTGAAAATCCTTGTATGAAAAGAATTTACTCAATACTTAATATGTGTGATAAAAAAATCTGCCTTCTTGATGTTACAAAAGAGGGTTTTTCAATGGACGCTCTTAAAAACTCCAATGTGAATATTCTTATTATTATGCCGTCGCACCAGTATCCCGTGGGATATCAAATGCCCATAGAACAGCGTCACGAGCTTCTTAATTGGGCAAATTCCCATAAAAACAGATATATAATTGAATTTCATCACGACAGCGAATTTGTCTATGGTAAACCGATAACCTCTATACAAGGTCTTGACAGAAACGAAAAAGTTATATACATAGGAGATTTTGTAAAAACAATAGGACCGTCAATAAAAACGGCGTATATAATTTTACCCAGACATCTTTTAAAAAAATGGAAAATAGTAGTAAACAGTTATTACACTCCCGTAAATCTGTTTGAACAGTGGGTTTTAGCGCAGTTTATGCAGGAAGGCTATTTTATGAAACACGTAAAGCAGATGAAAACAGTTTATATAAAAAAAAGGGATTTTCTCCTTTCCGAACTGGACAAATGCGCCTTCCGCAACAAAATGGAAATTTATGATAATTTAGACGGAACTCATTTTATAGCTAAATTTAAAACAGACGTTCCCGAAAATCAGATGGAATATGCCGCGAGAAACAAAGGAGTAAAAATAATTCCTTTAAGCCGCCACTTTAACAGAGAAAGCGGACTTTATAACGACAAATATTTCGTATTCGGATACGGAGGGCTTGAAATGTTTGAAATTTCAAACGCTTTGCGGCTGTTAGAGGAAGCGTGGGGAACTTTGTGAAATAACTTGATGTTTTCTAAAAAAAGTGTATAATAGTAATTGTAATAAATTACGTTAACGTTAGATGTATATAGTCAATCAACTTAAAAATAAACAAGTTCGGCGGCTGAAAATCCTTTTTGCTTATGTTTAGTCAGTCAGCATAGGCTCCGGCTATGCTCTCCTTCCGCCGCCCTGCAAAAATAATTTTCAGCCGGTTTCCTTTTGCTCATTTTCAAGTTGATTGACTATAATAAGCATACTATTTGTTTATTTCATAAAAAGGAGTGACTTTGCGATGGATTCCTTGCAGGAAACAAAAAGAATCAACGTATCCGAATTATGCCCCAATATGATTCTTTCCAAGGACGCCGTATCAAAAAACGGTGTTGTTATTCTTACAAAAAATACGAGACTTGATAAAATAAATTATAAAAAACTTGAAAAAACAGAAGATATATCAAAAGTCGAGGTATGGACTTATTCAATAGATAAAAGGAATAAGCCTTTTTCAGATTCCTCCGAAAAAAACACCGAGCCCGCGCCAAAAAAAAGTGTAAATCCTGTATTGCAAAAGCCGGAATTCAAGCGTTTTCATGACGTATACGAAAAAAAATTAAATGATTACAGAAATTGTGTGGAGGCTTTAAAAAACGGGGAAAACGCGGAGCAGGAAGAACTATATGGAATAATTGAGGGCATCGTCGATACTACAAACTGCGCGAGTGATTTGGTTCATTATATAAGCTATTTAAGCAATATGGATGATTGTACATATTCCCATAGTATAAACGTTGCCGTTTTATCCCATATATGCGCGACATGGCTGCACCTTGACGCGGAAGACATTGAAAAAGCTTCTGTAGCGGGGCTTCTTCACGATATAGGAAAAGCTTCCCTCGACCTTTCGGAGGAGGAAATTTTAAACGAGGAAGTTCTTACGGGAGAAAAGCTGGCTAAATTCAAAAAACACCCTGAAATAGGCTATGAACTGCTTGTCTACCAGAACCTTGCCGACGAGATAAAGCAAACCGTGCTTTCTCATCACGAAAAAATCGACGGCTCCGGCTATCCCAAAGGACTTAATGATAAATACTTAAATATGATTACAAAGATAGTTTCCGTATGCAACACTTATGACAACCTTATCTCGGTAAAAAAACGATGCCCCTTTGACATAATAAACGACTTTGAGGCTATGAATATAGGCCTTCTTGATACAAAAGTGCTTTTTCAGTTCACAAAAAACATAACATATACTTATGTAAGTTCCTACGTACGTCTTTCAAACAATAAAACAGCGCAGATAATGTTTATAAATCAAAATTTCCTTTCGCGTCCCATAGTCGTGACTCTCGACGGAACAGTAATTGATTTGGCATATGATAAAACCACAAGAATCGTTTCTATGGCGTAAAATCTATGATAAATTTCTCAAAAAAACGGACTTTCCCGCAAACCTGTTTTTCTCAGCGCTTTCGCTCCTCAAAAGCGCTGAGTTTTTCTATTGATTTTTCTTCAGGGAAACACTGCGCAAAGGAAAATAAAACTGATTTTTTAAATTTAAAATATACGTTTAGTGTCATTTTCAGGAAAAATAACACTGCCACTTCAATTTTTCTGAAAAATCAGTTTTATTTTTTAATTTGCCGGCATTTCCCCAGATATACTTTGACTTTAATTAACTGTAACTAAAATAAATGATGATATTTCGATAACTAATAACATAAGCATACTGATAAGTATAATCAAGTACGCTTTGAAATTTTTCTTAAAAGTAATGTTATCGCTTTTATATTGGTATAATTTATCCATATATCTGTTAATTTCATATTTCTTCGCTCCGACCAACGACATTCTGTCAGCCTCGATAAAT
The DNA here is from genome assembly GCA_964384005.1 of uncultured Lachnospiraceae bacterium. GTDB lineage: Bacteria > Bacillota > Clostridia > Lachnospirales > CAG-274 > MGBC114079. The sequence continues at coordinate 3,840 of CAYLJL010000105.1, forward strand.
AAAGCATACGTCGACGCACCTGTAATAACAAAAGCGGCTATCGGGAAAATAAACTTTAAAATTTCAAGATTTTCAAATTCAATTTCGTACACGTTTGATATAAACGGCAATACCGCTATAAAAAGATTAAACACAAAAAGCTTTATCAAAAGATTCCAGAAGTGTTTATGTCTGTACAGCCATTCATTTTGATAATAGTCTAACATTCTGAGCGTATTTTCCTCACTTATTCTGACAACAGGACCTTCACATTCTTCATCAATGTCACTGAGCATTTTATTAACCTCCATAAATAAAAATACAATTTTCAGACTGTAGAAAAAGTTAAAATTATAAAAAAATATAAATTTTCCGAAGACTACAGATTCAAAAAGCGTCGCGGACTTTAATCCGCAGGATAGGCTTTGCTTTGCTGCCAGCACATACAGCCTGACTGAGGAGAAAATTTGACTTTAGGAAATGACGTTGTCATTTCCGTAGAAGTCATAATTTTCATACAAAACAAAATCGGCACGCTGAATTTTATTAATCCCTCAAATATTTTCCTCTGTACGGAATACGCAATCAACGGATAAAAGTCCCCATAAGAGCGTCGCTCGGCATTCTCCAGTCGCCCCTTGGTGACAATGAAACCGAACCGACCTTCGGCCCGTCGGGAAGACAGGAACGTTTATACTGCTGTAAGAAAAATCTTTTAATAAATATATTAAACCATTTTTCAATAGTTTCCCCGTCATAAACACTTTTAAAAGCGATTTTAGCAAGACAGATAATTTTATCCGCCGGAAAACCCATTCTCATAAAATTATATAAAAAGAAATCATGAAGCTCATAAGGGCCTACAATATCTTCCGTAACCTGAGAAATAGCGCCTTTTTCGTCAGGGGGCAGAAGTTCGGGAGAAACGGGAGTGTCAAGTATATCAAGAAGTATTTCCGACACTGAATTCATCTTGAAAACTTTGTTGTCGGCAATATACTTTATAAGGTATCTTATAAGAGTTTTAGGTATAGAAACATTCACTCCGTACATCGACATATGGTCGCCGTTATAGGTGGCGAATCCTAAAGCGAGTTCGGACAAATCTCCCGTTCCGACAACAAAGCCGTTGTATTGTGAGGAAATATCCATAAGAATCTGTGTTCTTTCCCTTGCCTGGCTGTTTTCATAAGTAAGGTCACGTACTCCGGGATTATGCCCTATATCCTCAAAATGTTTTAATACCGAATCTTTTATATCTATTTCAATAAGCGTCGTACCCAATTCCTCACATAGTCTGAGAGCATTGTTATAAGTCCTGTCGGTGGTGCCGAAACAAGGCATAGTTACAGTAATAATCCCTTTGCTGTCAAGACCAAGCATCTCAAAGGCGTTATACGCCACAATTAAAGCGTGGGTCGAATCAAGACCTCCGGAAATGCCTATAACAACATTTTCGCATCCTATATGAGAAATTCTTCTTTTAAGTCCAAGCGCCTGAATTTTAATAATTTCCTCGCATCTTTTATCTCTTTCCGTTTCGCTTGACGGTACAAAAGGCGTCGGATTTATATACCTGTCAATGGGAGAATTTTTTTCAGACAGTTCAAAGAATACGCTTTCATAGCCTTTCCCCGAAAGAGAAAAGCTTGTATTTTTTCTTCTTTCACTTTTCAGATAGGATAAATCAAAATCAGCGAAAATAATTTCATTTTTAAATCTTTGGCTTTCCTTTAATATCCTTCCGTTTTCGGCAATTATATTATGTCCCGAAAATACAATATCCGTCGTCGACTCTCCCTCTCCGGCACAGGAGTATACATATCCGCACAGAAGCCTTGCGGATTGACTCTCTACAAGATTTTTTCTGTAAATATCCTTTCCCGTGATTTCGTTTCCGGCGGATAGATTAAATATCAGAGACGCTCCCGCCTCAGCGTGATAGGAGGACGGCGGAATAACCGCCCATAAGTCCTCGCATATCTCAACAGAAAATACAAAATCCTCATTTTCTTTGCTTCTGAAAAGAAGTTTTGTTCCGAAAGGCACTTCACAACCTCTGAGAATAATCTTTTTATTTTCGGGCATAGCCTCGTTAAACCATCTTTTTTCATAAAACTCATTGTAATTGGGCAAATTTGTCTTTGGAACTATCCCCAGAACCCTGCCCTTATGGAGTACGGCGCAGCAATTAAAAAGCTTTCCGTCATACTCAAAAGGAAGTCCCGCGCATATAATAATATCCATATCAGAGGTTTTTTCAGCTATATAAAAGAGAGCCTCTTTAGCCCCGTCAATAAGCGCGGACTGTAAAAACAAGTCGCCGCAGGTATATCCCGTAATGGAGAGTTCCGGAAAAACCACCGCCGAAGCGCCTTTTTGCGCCGCGATAAAAGTAAGCTTAATAATTTCTTCAGCGTTTTTTAAGCAGTCGGCAAGATGTACATAAGGAGTTGCCGCTGCTGCCTTTAAAAATCCAAATTTCATATTCATCAATCTCCTAAAAAATTATAGCAATCCAATTTAT